>JAGGZT010000053.1 GCA_021161905.1 Acidobacteriota bacterium
CTCCATTGCCAAACGGGTATTCGTTCCCAGAAGGGGGAGGGTAGAGCCTTTCCGGGCGGAACTGGGGGAGGTAGTGGACCCAGAATCGGGCGAGGTGATCGATATCGCCCTTCTCACCTATTTCAAAGCACCCCGTTCCTACACCAAAGAGGATGTAGTCGAGATAAGTGCTCATGGGAGCCCGGTCGTCCTCCGAGAGATCCTCTCTCTTTTGATTAGGGAGGGGGCACGACTCGCCCAGCCCGGCGAATTCACCTACCGTGCCTTTATAAATGGGAGGCTCGATCTCCTCCAGGCGGAGGCGGTAGCCGACCTCATTTCCGCCACCACGAAGAAACAGGCGAAATCAGCCTTAGCCAAACTATCGGGTGAGCTTTCATCGCGCATAAGAGAGGTGGATGAGCTTATGCTCGATCTCATCGCCCGAGCGGAAGCGTCCCTTGACTTCTCCGAGGAGGAGGATGAATTTATAACCCAGAAGGAGCTTTTGGAAGGGCTTCGTCTTCTTGCTCGTCGGGTAAGGGAACTCAAGGAGGCGATGAGCCGGGGTCGACTTCTCAAGGAGGGGATAGCCCTTGCCATAATCGGGCGCCCCAATGTCGGCAAGTCCAGCATTTTCAATAGGTTAGTCGAAAAGGAGCGGGCGATAGTTACCGAGATCCCCGGCACCACCCGTGATGCCTTGGCGGAGGAGGCGGAGATAGAGGGAATCCCCATAAGGTTTGTCGATACCGCTGGCATTGCCTCTCCCCGCAACCGGCTCGACGAGGAGGGGATGAAGCGCTCTTTGGCTGCCACCTCGGAGGCGAAGCTAATCCTTGCTGTGTTCGATTCCTCCGAGCCCCTCACCCCGGAGGACGAACGTATTCTCTCCCTTCTTAGGGACAAGGAGGCTCTTTTGGTGGTGAACAAGAAAGACCTCCCCCTGGCGCTTGATCTTTCTCGCCTTAAGACCCTCTCTGAGGGGAAGAAGATGGTCCGCACCTCGGCGAAGACCGGTGAGGGGATAGAGGAGTTAAAGCGAGAGATAGCCTCCTTCTTCAGTGAGGGCTTTTCTGGGGATCTCATCCTCGCCGGCTTGAGGGAGCTCGAGATAGTCTCCGATGTGGAGGAGGGGGTAGCTTCTGCCCTTTCGGCAGCGGAGGAGGGGGAGGGAGAGGAGATCGTTCTTGTCGATCTCAAGCAGGCGTTTTCCCGGCTCGGGGAGCTCACCGGGAGGAGCCCGGTGGAGGATGTACTCCATACCATCTTCTCCCGCTTCTGCATCGGGAAGTGAAACGATGACCGCCTTTTCTTCAGAATACGATATCGTGGTAATCGGGGCGGGCCATGCGGGTTGTGAGGCGGCACTCGCCTCTGCTAAGCTTGGTTATGCCACCGCCCTTTTCACCATCAACTTGGAGACAGTCGCCCAGATGTCCTGCAATCCAGCGATAGGGGGACTGGCAAAAGGACAGCTCGTCCGGGAGATAGACGCCCTCGGCGGGGTGATGGGGAAGGTGATCGACGCCACCGGCATCCAGTTCCGCCTTCTCAACAGGAGCAAGGGGGAGGCGGTCCAAGCGCCGAGGGCACAGGCGGACAAGGTGGAATATCGCCTGCTGATGAAGAGGACCCTTGAGGAAGCGGAGAACCTCCATCTATATCAAGCTGAGGTGGCGGAGATACTCGTATCCGGGGGGAAGGTTCTCGGAGTAGCTTTAAAGGACGGAGAGCGGGTAAAGGCAGGGGCGGTCATCGTTACCACCGGCACCTTCCTGAACGGATTAATCCACATTGGGCTCACCTCCTACCCCGCGGGAAGGGCGAATGAACCTCCCTCTTGCGAGCTTTCTCAATCCCTTAAACGGCTCGGGTTTGAGATGGGTAGGCTCAAGACCGGCACTCCTGCCCGGGTGCTCAAGGACAGCATAGACTTCTCCAAATTCGAGCCTCAGGAAGGGGACCCGGATCCCGTTCCCTTCTCCTTTGAGACGGAGAGGATAGATCGTCCCCAGGTCCGCTGTTATCTCGGCCATACCAACCCTGAAGTCCACCGGGTGATAAAGGCGAACCTCGACAAATCCCCTCTTTATTCAGGGAGGATCGTGGGTATCGGTCCCCGGTATTGCCCCTCGATCGAGGACAAGGTGGTCAAGTTCCCGGATAAGGAGCGTCATCAGGTCTTCCTCGAGCCGGAGAGCCTCCATTCGAACGAGATCTATCTCAACGGAGTCTCGACCAGCCTTCCCGTCGCGGTGCAGAGGGAGTTCCTGAGGCGGATCCCTGGGCTGGAAGACCTGGTGATTATGAGGCCGGGATATGCCATAGAGTATGACTTCGTTCAGCCTACTGAGCTTTTCCCTTCGCTCGAGACGAAGCGGGTCTCCGGGCTCTTCTTGGCTGGGCAGATAAACGGGACATCGGGTTACGAGGAGGCGGCAGCACAGGGGCTCATCGCTGGGATAAACGCGGTTCATAAACTCAAGGGGAAACCACCCCTCGTCCTTTCCCGGTCCCAAGCCTACATTGGGGTGTTGATAGATGACCTGGTCACGAAGGGGGTGGATGAGCCCTATCGGATGTTCACCTCCCGGGCGGAATATCGTCTTCTCCTTCGGGCAGACAACGCTGATGCCCGGCTTACCCCAATCGGCTATGAGATCGGTTTGATCTCCGAGGAGCGATACGAACGTTTCAGAAAGAAGCAAGAGCGGATCAAGAGAGCCCTTTTCATTCTCGAGAAGGAAAAGACGAAGGGTGATCATCCCTTGGGAGAGGGGAGGAGTTTCAAAGAGCTCCTGAGGCGTCCCGAGATTAAACTCCTCAAGATTGTCTCAGAGCTTCCCCGGTTTCCTTCGCTGACCGTTGAGGAGATGCGCCGGGTGGAGGCAGAGGTGAAGTACGAGGGGTATTTGAAGAGGCAGGAAAGGGAGTTGGCGCGACTCTCCCGACTTGAGAAGCGGAAGATACCACCAGGTTTTCCTTTTGGAAAGATCCCCGGTCTCTCCCGGGAGGTGGTGGAGAAACTTTCTCGAGTCCGTCCCCTCACTCTTGGTCAGGCAAACCGGATCCCGGGGATCACCCCGGCGGCGATCGCCATTATCGATATCTATTTGGAGAAATGGAGGAAGGATGGTACCCTTCAAAAAGTTGCTGGAGGAAGAGGGAAAGAGGATCGGGCTTGAGCTTCCTCCAGAGGTTTTGGAGAGGAGTGATCGTTATTACCGCCTTCTGGCTGAGTGGAATCAGAAGGTGAGCCTTACCTCGATAGTGAAGGAAGAGGAGGTGGTTCGCTACCATTTCCTGGAGGGCTTTTTCCTCGCCCAATTCCTTCCGGGGAGGGGGAAGATGGTCGATGTGGGAAGTGGGGCTGGTTTCCCTGCTCTTCCTGCGAAGCTTCTCCTTTCTAAAATGGAGCTCATTTTGGTTGAGCCGGTGATGCGGAAGGTATTGTTCTTACGAGAGGTGGTGCGAGCGCTTTCCCTTTCCTCGGTCGAGGTTTTTCGGGGGCGGATGGAGGAATTGTCCCACTTCTATCGCGATTTGCAGGCTGATGTGGTTACCTCCCGTGCTTTGGGACGATATGACGCGTTTTTTTCTTTTTGTCGGCAGGCGCTCTCCCCTTCGGGGCGGGCTATCCTTTTTGTATCCGAGCGAGGGCGTCGCGATCTAAGTTCTTCTACATCGGGTTTTAGCCTCGTTCAAGAGGTTCAACTTCCCACCAGGAGGAGGGGTTTTCTCCTTTTTTTCTCCCCGGGTTAGTGTTTCACGTGAAACTTTTGCTTGTCTCTCATCCCCCTTTTTGTTATCTTAAAAGGGGCAGGTAAGGATCTTCCACACTATGAGATTATGGGAAAGATAATCGCGATCGCTAACCAGAAAGGAGGGGTGGGGAAGACCACCTCGGCGGTGAACCTTTCGGCTGCTCTGGCAGTTGCCGAGCGAAGGACGCTCCTGGTTGACATCGATCCCCAGGCAAATTCCACCTCGGGGCTCGGGTTCACCCCCGATCCTACCCGGAGAAGCATCTACGATGCCCTTCTCCTCCAAGCACCGGTTGAGGAGCTCATCCTCGATACCGAACTTAAGTTCCTAAAGCTTCTCCCATCGGAAAAGGATCTGATAGGGGCGGAGGTAGAACTCCTTTCCCTCGAGAAGCGCGAGTTCATTCTGAAAACGATCTTGGAGAAGGTGCGGTATAACTTCCATTACATCGTTATCGATTGTCCTCCCTCCCTGGGTATCCTCACCATAAACGCTTTGGCTGCCGCCGATTCCCTGCTCATCCCCCTTCAGTGCGAGTATTACGCCTTGGAAGGTTTGTCCGAGCTGATGCGCACCCTAACTCGGGTGAGAGAGGGGCTTAATCCTCACCTGAAGATAGAGGGGATACTATTTACTATGTACGATGAAAGGACCAACCTGTCCCAGCAGGTGATGGAGGAGGTACGGAATTACTTTAAGGGGAAGATATTCAGAACAATTGTCCCCCGCAATGTCCGTCTAGGAGAGGCGCCCAGTTTCGGGAAGCCTATAATCCTCTATGACCTTAAATCGAAGGGAGCAATGGCATATCTCAATTTAGCCAAGGAAATCATCGAAAATGAAAAGGAAGGCATTAGGAAGAGGGCTTGACGCCTTAATCCCGAGGCGGCAGACCGCGGAAGGCGGGAGACCGTTTGAGGTCGATATAGACCTTATCTCTCCCAACCCCTATCAGCCCCGGGATAATTTCGACGAGACGAAAATAGAGGAGCTCGCTCGCTCAATAAGAGCCAATGGAGTGATCCAACCCCTTCTCGTCCGTCCCATCAAGGGAGGATATCAGCTAATCGCTGGAGAACGGAGATGGCGAGCGGCTCAGCTCGCTGGATTACTTAAGGTCCCGGTGGTAATTCGGGAGGTGCCCGACGACAAATTACTCGAGCTCTCCTTGATCGAAAACATCCAGCGGGAGGAATTGAACCCGATAGAGGAGGCAAAGGCTTACCAGCTTTTGGTAGACCAGTTCGGCCTCACCCAGGAGGAGATCGCCAACCGGGTGGGTAAGGATCGTTCTTCGGTTGCCAATTACCTTAGGCTTCTAAAACTCCCTCCGGAGGTGCAGAGTGAGTTGACCCGGGGAAGGGTAACTATGGGACACGCTCGGGCTCTTCTTGGACTTGAGGAGAAAGAGCTCCAACTCGCTTTGCTCACAGAGATAATCAAACGAGATTATTCGGTGAGAGAGACCGAACGGGCGGTGAAAAGGTTAAAACGGGGGGGGAAGAGGAAGAGAGAGTCGATATTCGATCCCTTCATCGCCGAGATCGAAGAACGCCTTTCTCGGACCCTTGCCACCAAGGTGGAGGTGAGGAAGGAGGGGGCGAAGGGGAGGATCGTCGTCCATTTCTACTCCCGGGAGGAGCTCGATCGTATCCTCGATCGACTCCTTTCTTCTGGGGATAATCGCTGATATGTTCAGGTTAAAGGAGGGGAAATGAAGTTCCGAGAGGAGGAGTTTGGAGAAATTGACGCTTTTATCGGGGAGAAGACGGTTATCGAAGGCACCCTTAAATTTGAAGAGACGGTGAGGATAGATGGTAAGGTGAAAGGGAAGGTCGTCTCTCAGCATTCCCTGGTGCTGGGAGAAAAGGGAAAGGTGGAGGGGGAGATCGATGTCGCTGTGGTTTCGATAAGTGGTGAGGTTCGAGGAAAGATAAAGGCTAAGAAGAGGTTGGAGCTTCTTCCTAAGGCGCGGGTTTACGCTGATGTCATCACCCCCTGTCTCCGGATTGAGGAGGGAGCCCTTTTTCAGGGAAGTTGTCAGATGGAACCTCCGCGAGGAGAGGTCTCCATCCCTGGACTTACATTCACCCCCATCAAGAGGGAGAAAGGGGGATAGGGTAACCGCTAACTCCGGAGTCATAATCAGGGAGAGGGTCCTTTGCCGAGGTCAATGGTCAGGGAAGGGGGTTGATAGAGCTGGTGATCTGTTCTATAGTAATAAAGCAAATAGCTTAAGGTAAAGGTGGGAGATGTCGCTCGATTATTCGGTCTTCATCATCATCATTTTGGTATTACTCCTTATGTTTATCCTTGATCATTACCTCTTCAGTCCCCTCGTTGATATCTTGAGAAAGCGGAGGGAGATAGTAACCGAGGCAAGAAAGAAACGGGATGAGACCTTCGCCCGGGTAGAAGAGCTCCTTCGGTGCTATCGAGAGGAGATCGAGCGAGCGGAGGAGGAGGGGAAGGCAGTAAGGGAGGCTTTCCGAAAAGAGGGCGAGCGGATGAAGAGGGAGATAATCGAGCGAGCAAGGGAGAAGGCGGAGGAGATGGTGGCTCGGGCGGAGAGGGAGCTTAGCGAGGAGGTCGCCCGTTCCCAAAGGCTTCTTGCCGTTGAGGGGAAACGGCTTTCCTCTGAATTGGCTGAGAAATTATTAGGGATGAGAGGAAAATAGAATAACGAGGAGGAATTGAAAGGTGTTCCTTCTTGATTGAGGTTGGATGGATGAGTGGATTCTGGCGGTTCCTGTTTGAGGGGGTTAACTTAACCCTCTTTTTATATTTAATTCACCGCTACTTATGGCATCGAGTGAAGGGGTACCTCGACAGAAGGGTAGCGAGGATGGAGGAGGAGCAGGAAGAGGCGGAGCTCGAGCTCGAGGGGGTTGCTGCTGAGCTTGAGGAGGCGAGAGCCCTTCTCACCCAAGCCACCTCGGAGGCGGCGGAGATAGTGGAATCGGCTCGCGAGGAGGGGAAGAGGATCTTGGAGGAGACAATTCATCAAGCGGAGGAAGAGGCGGAGAAGATCCTCTCTTCTGCAGAACGGAGGATAGAGCGGATGTCCCTTGAGGCAAGGGTTGAACTTCGCACCTTCTTCGCCGAATTTGTGTTCAGGGAAACGGAGAGGAGGTTAAAGGGGAGATTGAGTCCGAAGGAGGATAGATATCTATTCTCCTCCTTCCTCAACAGGATGAAAGAGGAGAGGGATGTTCTCAAGGCGGCAAGCTAAGGAGTTCGCCCTTGCTCTTATCCCCTTGGCTGAGGAGAGGGGGGTTGGGGAAAGGGTTGTTTCGGAGCTTTTATTCTTCTCCAAGCTTATCCAAAGAGAAGAGAAATTAAGGCGCTTTCTCGCTCATCCTGAGGTTATTTCCGATGAAAAGAGACGAATAGTAGGGGAATTGGCTAAAAAACTTTCTTTTTCTCCTATTTCCATCGCTTTTCTCAACCTCCTCATCCGGAAGAGGAGGGCGCATCAGCTTCCGCTCATCGCTGAGGTATATGCCGAGCTCCTCGATGAGAAGCGAGGAGTGGCGAGGTCTAAGGTGATAAGTGCCAGGAGGCTTACCAAGGAAGAGCGGGAACAGCTTTGCCTCCTGTTAGAGGAGGGTTTAGGGAAGAAGGTTAAGCTTGAGGCGAAGATAGACCCCTCCCTCATAGGGGGGGTGATGGTTATGGTTCGAGGTCTCCTTATTGATGGAAGTTTAAGGGGACAGCTTAATAGGATAAAGGAGAAACTGCTAAGGGGGGATATAAGTGAAGCTGAACGCAGATGAGCTATCAGAGTTACTCAAGAAGGAGCTTGCTTCCTACGAGATGAAGCTTGACATCTCGGAGGTGGGCACGGTTATAGCAAGTAGTGACGGGATCGCCCGAGTTTATGGGTTGGAGCGGGTGATGGCAGGAGAGCTGGTTAAGTTTCCTCAAGATGTTACCGGTATCGTCTTCAACCTCGAAGAGGATGAGGTGGGGGTGGTCATTCTTGGTGACCCAACCGCGGTGAAGGAGGGGGATATCGTCCGTCGTACGGGACGCCCGGTGGAGGTGCCGGTTGGGGAGCCCCTTCTTGGCAGGGTGGTCGATGCACTGGGTCATCCCCTCGATGGACGGGGCGCGATAAAGGCAAAGGAGTATCTCCCGGTGGAGCGAAGGGCTCCGGGGATCATAGATCGCCAGCCAGTCCATCAGCCCTTGATAACTGGGATCAAGGCGATAGATTCGATGATCCCAATAGGAAGGGGACAGAGGGAACTCATTCTTGGCGATCGGGGTATCGGCAAGACGGCGATAGTTATCGACACCATAATAAGTCAGAAGGGGGAGGATATCTTCTGCATCTATGTGGCGATAGGGCAGAAACGAGCCGATATTGCCCGTATCGTCAAGGTATTAAGGGAGGCTGGGGCGATGTCCTACACGACGGTGGTTGTTGCTTCGGCAGCGGATCCCGCCTCCTTCCGTTACCTTGCACCTTATGCCGGTTGTTCTATGGGGGAATACTTCCGAGATAAGGGTAAAGATGCCCTGGTGATCTATGATGATCTGACAAAACATGCCCAAGCCTATCGTGAGCTCACCCTCCTTCTCAGGCGTCCTCCGGGGAGGGAGGCTTATCCGGGCGATATCTTCTATCTTCACTCCCGTCTCCTCGAGCGGGCAGCTAAGCTCTCTGAAGAGAAAGGAGGAGGTTCTCTTACCGCCATTCCTATTGTGGAGACCCAGGAGGGGGATATCTCCGCCTACATCCCCACAAATGTGATCTCCATCACCGACGGACAGATATATTTGGAAACAGAGCTCTTCTATGAAGGGATAAGGCCAGCGATAAATGTTGGGCTATCCGTATCCCGGGTTGGCGGTGCAGCTCAGATAAAGGCAATGAAGCAGGTGGGGGGAAGGTTGCGCCTCACCTTAGCCCAGTATCGGGAGATGGAGGCGTTTGCCAAGCTTGGCGCTGAGTTACACATATCCACCCAGCTTCAGCTTACCCGGGGAAGGAGGCTTGTGGAGTTGTTGAAACAGGACCAGTACAATCCCATCCCGGTGGAGAAGCAGGTAGCACTCCTTTATGCGGGGATAAACGGCTATCTTGACGACCTGCCCCCCTCTGAGGTCGCCCTCTTCGAGCGGGAATTTCTCCAATTTCTGGAAACCGAGGGAAAAGAATTTCTTCGGAGTTTATCGGAGAAAAAGGAGCTCACCCCCACCATTAAGGGGAAGTTGGATAAGCTCCTCGAGGAGTTCAAAGGAGAGTTTGTAAAGAAGCATAAGGTGGTCTCCGATGTCGAAGCTACTCGCTTACCGAAGAAGGCTGAGGAGTATTAGGCATACTCAGCATATTACCAAAGCGATGCAGATACTTGCTGGCTCTCGCCTCTCCTCCCTCACCAAGAGGTTGGAGAGTATTCGTCCCTACGCCCGGGAACTTTCGCGAACGGTAAGCCGGCTTGCAGCAATGGTACCCCCGTTTCATCCTCTGCTTATTGAGAGGAAAAAGAAGAAAATATGTCTTGTTATAATCACCTCAGATAGGGGGTTATGCGGAGCGTTTAACCATAATGTGATAAGGAGGGCTCTCTCCTTCATCGAGGAGGAGCATAAAGGTGAAGTGCCTCTTCTTATTATTGTGGGGAAAAGGGGGTGGAGTTATTTTCGGAATCGAGAGTATGTAGTGCAAGAGAAATTTCTCGATATATTCCGCCATCTCCACCGAGGGCAGGCAGAGGTTATTCTCAAAAACACCCTCCCCTTATATCTCGCTGGGGAGGTTGATGCAGTCTATCTCCTCTTCAATTCCTTCCGCTCGATGTTGGTTCAACCGACCGTGGTGGAGAGGCTACTTCCCCTACCGCGAGCAAAGGGGGTTTCGCTTCCTGGGGAATATCTCTTCGAGCCGACGCTGGAATCCACCCTTCCCCAGCTTTTTCTTCATTATCTCGAGGTGGAGCTTTACCGAGCATTGGTAGAATCGTTAGTCGCGGAACAGGCGGCACGGTTGGTGGCGATGGAAGAGGCAACGAGGAACGCAGGGGAGATGATCCACAATCTCACCCTTACGCTCAACAAATTGCGTCAGGCAACCATCACCGAGGAATTGGTGGAGGTGGTGAGTGGTGCCGAGGCGCTTCGTAAGATAGAGGGAGAAGATTAAGAATGAAAAGGGAAAAGGGACTGATAGTTCAAGTGATGGGACCAGTGGTTGATGTTCAGTTTCCTTCGGGACATCTCCCTCCCATCTACAACGCCCTCGAGGTGGCATTTAAGGAAAAGGGAAGGGAGCGGCTTGTCCTGGAGGTGGCACAGCACATTGGGGAGGAAAGGGTGAGGGCGATAGCCCTCGCTCCTACTGAGGGTCTTGTTCGGGGGATGGAGGTGAGTGATACTGGAGGACCGATCACCGTTCCTGTGGGTCCCGCTACCTTGGGGCGGATGCTCAATGTGCTTGGGGAGCCGATAGACGGCTTAGGACCGATAGAGACGAAGGAGAGGTGGCCCATCCATCGTCCTGCACCAGAACTCACTGAAGAGGAGACGGAGATCCAAGTGGTGGAGACGGGGATCAAGGTTCTCGATCTCCTCGAGCCCTATGCCCGTGGTGGGAAAACGGGGCTTTTTGGAGGTGCTGGAGTGGGGAAGACGGTGCTCATTATGGAGCTAATCCACAACATCGCCATAGAGCATGGAGGCTATTCCATTTTTGCCGGGGTTGGCGAGCGGACGCGCGAGGGTAATGAGCTTTGGCTCGAGATGAAGGAAGCAGGGGTTCTCGAGAAAACGGTGCTCATCTATGGACAGATGGGGGAACCACCTGGAGCAAGATTAAGGGTGGCGTTGACCGCTCTCACCATTGCTGAGTACTTCCGGGATGTGGAGGGTAAGGATGTCCTTCTTTTCATCGATAATATCTTCCGTTTTTCCCAGGCAGGTTCCGAGGTTTCAGCACTCCTTGGAAGGATGCCCTCGGCAGTGGGCTACCAGCCTACCTTAGCCACCGAGATGGGAGAACTCCAGGAAAGGATCACCTCTACTAAACAGGGGTCGATAACCTCAGTTCAGGCGATATATGTTCCTGCTGATGACCTCACCGACCCTGCTCCCGCTACTACCTTCTCCCATTTAGACAATATCACCACCCTTTCCCGCTCCTTAGCTGAGCTGGGGATATATCCCGCGGTCGATCCGCTTGCTTCCTCTTCAAAAGTGCTCGACCCCCGGATAGTGGGGGAGGAACATTATAAGGTGGCGAGGAAGGTACAGGAGATACTTCAACGGTATCAAGAACTTCAGGATATTATCGCCATCCTTGGGGTGGAGGAGCTCTCCGAGGAGGACAAGGTGATAGTAGCCCGGGCGCGCCGTATCCAGCGGTTCCTCTCCCAACCCTTCTTCGTTGCCGAACGATTCACCGGCACTAAGGGGAAGTATGTGAAGCTCGAGGATACCATCCGCGGCTTTAAGGAGATTGCCGAGGGAAGGTATGACCATATCCCGGAGCAGGCGTTTTATATGGTGGGAACGATCGAGGAGGTTCTCGCCAAGGCAGAACAGCTTAAAGGAAGGGAGATCGCCTGATCGATGGGAGAGGAAGGGACGATAAGGCTCAAGATCCTTACTCCCGATGCCAGCTGTCTCGAAGAGGAGGTAAGCGGGGTGATGGTGCCGGGGGAGGAGGGATATTTTGGTGTCCTTCCGGGCCATATTCCTCTTTTCAGTCGAGTAAAGCCGGGTCGCCTCACTTATTGGATGGGCAAAAGTATCAGACACTTTGCAGTAGGAGGAGGCTATGCTGAGGTGCTTCCCAATGCGGTAACCATCTTTGTCGATGTGGCAGAGCCGGGGGAGAGGATCGATAGAAAGAGGGCAGAGCTCGAATTACATCGGGCAGAGGAGATCCTTCTCCGAGAGAAGGATGAGGAAAAGAGAAGGAGGGCAGAGTATTCTCGGGCGAAGGCGCTTGCCCGGCTTGAAGTGGCAAAGTTGGTTAAAGGAGGCTAATCACGGATGAGGGCGAAAGGGGAAAGTGCTGAGGAGACGATCGACGATATACTATGGGGCAAGCTTAAACTGATCCAGACGAAGGAGGGGTATCGGTTCTCGGTCGATGCTCTTATCTTAGCCGATTTCGTCGAGGTAAAGGCGCGGGATAAGGTGATCGATCTTGGAACCGGGAATGGCGTCATACCTTTGCTCCTGGCAGTTAAGAAGAATCCCGCCTATATATTGGGGGTAGAGATCCAACCGAGGCTTTCCTCGCTTGCCAGGCGGAATGTGATCCTTAACAAGATGGAAGGCAAGGTGGAGATAAAAACGGGGGACTTCCGCGAGCTCGAACTGGGAAAGAGGTTTGAAGTAGTAGTCTCCAATCCACCCTATCTCCGTTCGGGGGCGGGAAGGACGAGCCCGGAACCGGAGCGGGCGATAGCAAGAAGCGAGATCTACTGTACTCTACCCCAACTCATTGCCGCTGCCAGCCGTTTCCTTGCTCCGGAAGGGCGGTTTTATCTTATTTTCCCTGCTAAGAGGTTGTTTGAACTTATGCTCGAGTTAAGGCATCAGGGGTTCGCTCCGGTGAAGATGCGGTTGGTCCATTCGAAGCCGAAGTTACCAGCCACTTTGGTTCTCCTCGATGCGAGAAAGAGGCCAAAACCTGAGCTTTCCATCCTTCCTCCGCTCGTTATATACAATGAGGATGGAAGTTACACTAAGGAGATGAACCGTATCTTCAGCCCTTGATCCCTTCTTTGCTTGACAGTTTTCACTCCTTCTGTTATTTTTCTACCTTTGAAGGGTGAGATATGTTGGAGAATCTTAAGAACCTTTTTCGGTATCGGGTATTGGTGCTGAGTCTCGTTTCCCGGGAGCTAAAGGCGCGGTATCGGGGCTCGGTACTTGGTTTTTTCTGGTCGCTTCTCAATCCGCTTCTTCTCCTCCTCGTTTACAGCTTCGTTTTCTCGGTCGTCTTCCATCCAGCAAGGGCTGAAGGGATCGATCCTTATGCTCTCTTTCTCTTCTGTGGTATACTTCCCTGGACCTGGTTTTCCTCCTCCCTTCTTGAATCAGCGACGGTGCTAATAAACAACGGCAATCTGATAAAAAAGGTCCTCTTTCCTGCCGAGGTTTTCCCTGTGGTTTCGGTGCTTACCAATCTGGTTCATTTCCTGCTGGCGCTTCCGGTGCTTATCTTCTTCCTCATCTATTACCACAAACCGTTTACCATCTATTGGCTTTTCTTTCCCCTTATCGTCTTCGTTCAGCTCGTCTTCACCTTAGGGCTTTCCCTTTTTATCTCTTCATTGAGCGTCCATTTCCGCGATATACGGGATCTGCTCGGCAACCTCGTCACCCTTTGGTTCTTCACCACCCCTATCATCTACCCGGCAAAGTGGTTGCCGGCAAAACTCCGCTTCCTCCTCGATTTCAATCCGATGACCCATATTATGGTGAGCTACCAGCGGACGCTGTTTCAGGGGGCGATGTTACCTTGGAAGAAGATGTTGGTGACCTTCCTCGTTTCCCTTTTGGTATTTTATGTGGGCTACTTCGTCTTTGACCGGCTGAGAGATAGCTTTGCCGAGGAGGTGTAGGATGGAGGATGCGGCAATAATCGTAGAGGATCTCACCAAGTATTACCGGAAGTATTCCCGTCGCCATCAATTTCAGACCTTAAAGAGCGCTATTGTCCGGGGGAGCATCTTCCGGGAGTTAAAACCGGCGGAGCGGATACTCGCCTTAGAGGATGTCAGTTTCACCGTCCCTAAGGGGAAGACGGTGGGGATCATCGGAAGCAACGGGGCAGGAAAGAGCACCTTACTCAAGATAATCGCCGGTACGCTCAAGCCCACCTCGGGAAGGGTGGAGGTACGGGGTCGAGTTTCTGCCCTTATCGAGCTTGGAGCTGGTTTTCATCCTGAGATATCGGGAAGAGAAAATACCTACATCAATGGGATAATGCTCGGCTTGAGCAAAAAGGAGATAGATAGGAAGTTCGATGAGATCGTTCGCTTCGCTGAGCTGGAAGATTTCATCGACCAGCCGCTTAAAACCTACTCCTCGGGGATGTACTTGAGGCTTGGCTTCGCCATTGCCATTAATGTCGATCCCGATGTTCTTCTCGTCGATGAGGTGATCGCGGTGGGGGATGAGTCCTTTTCCCGGAAATGCGTCGATAAGTTCAATGAGTTCCGCTGGCGGAAGAAGACCATTCTCCTCGTTACCCACTCCTTGGGTATGGTGACCAAGCTCTGCGATCAGGCGATCTGGCTCGATCGAGGGAGGATAAAGAGGATGGGGGATCCCCAGATGGTGGTCGATGCCTACCTCGCCGAGGTGGCAATGAAGGAAGAGGAAGAGCTTATTCGCCTTCACGGTGAGGCGGCGAAGGAGGTTATAAGGAGGAAGAGGCAGGGGCTGGAGACCGATTTTGGGATGAGCCGTTGGGGCTCTCGAGAGGTGGAGATAGAGAAGGTGCGTCTGCTCGATTTTAAGGGTAAGGAACGCCATGTCTTTGTCTCTGGGGAGCCTATGGTGATCGAAATGGAGGTCTCCGCCCAAAAGAAGATAAAGGACTTCGTCTTTGGAGTAGGGATATTCAACGCCGAAGGGGTTTCCTGTTATGGTACAAATACCTATATCGAGAACTTCCAGCCGAGATCGCTTGGTCGGAGGGCAAAGGTGAGGTTCATTATCGATAAATTGAACCTGATCGAAGGAACCTATTATCTCGATGTCGCTGTCCACAAGGAGAACGGCTTCCCCTACGATTACCACCGACATCTCTACACCATAAGGGTCAATTCCCGGCTTAAGGATATCGGCATCTTTCGCCCAGACCATCGTTGGGAGTTTGAGGGCGATCTTACCATCGAGCGTAGAGGGCGATGAAGGAGAAGATACTCCCCCTTCCTGAGCTCATTCCCGTTCTTCAAGATGAGAGGAAGAAGGGGAGAAGTGTAGTTTTTACCAATGGTTGCTTCGATATTATCCACCCAGGGCATATTCGTTTCTTGACTCAAGCCAAATCGCTCGGTGATATATTGGTGATCGGGGTCAACTCCGATCCTTCAATAAGGAGGATAAAAGGAGAAGAAAGGCCGATAATCCCTCTTACCGAACGGCTTGAGCTCCTTTCCGCCTTCTACTTCGTTGATTACCTTACCCCCTTCGATGAGGACACCCCGGAACGGGTCATCACCGCCATAAAGCCCGATGTTCTGGTGAAAGGGGGAGATTGGCGAAAGGAGGAGATAGTTGGCGCTTCCTTCGTCGAATCCTATGGTGGGCGGGTGTACTCCCTTCCCTATCATTCCGGCTACTCAACCACTGCTATTATCGAACGTATCCTCTCTTCGGGCTGAGGACCTTTAAAAATGAGGAGCGTTTTAGA
This sequence comes from Acidobacteriota bacterium, assembly GCA_021161905.1. Taxonomy (NCBI): domain Bacteria; kingdom Pseudomonadati; phylum Acidobacteriota; species Acidobacteriota bacterium. Next base: position 15,131 of record JAGGZT010000053.1, read on the forward strand.
GAGGTTCCTCAAAGAGGAATTTCTCGAGTTTTCAGAAGAGCTTCTTGGTAGAGGAAGGGTCTCCCTCTCTGGCTTTACCCTTACCGGAAAAGCTTTCTTCCTTTCTTTCCTTCTCAGGGAGCAGATGGATAAGGCTATTGTCCTCGTTTCCCGAGACGATGAGCGGGCATACCTTTTCTCTAAGGCGCTATCCTTCTTCCGGGGGATCATTCACAAAAGGGAGGTGGCGTTTTTCCCCTACTGGGATAAGGAACCCTACGAGATCACCCCGCCCCACCCCGATATCCTCCGTCGTCGGGTGGGAGTGCTCTTTCAGCTGCTTAAGAGCAAGGGGAAGGGAGTAATTTCTTTATCTCCTGGCTCTCTTATCTTTCCCACCATACCGCAGGAAGAGCTTTCTTCCCTTATCATCGTGCTTCGCAAGGAAGAGGAATTTCCCTTTTTAAAACTTCCAGAATTCCTCTCCCGCATCGGCTATGAACGGGTGGATCTAGTGGAATCCCCTGGCGAGTTCGCCGTGCGGGGCGGGATTGTCGACATCTTCTCCCCCCTTTATGATGAGCCGGCGCGGGTGGAGTTCTTCGGCGAAAAGGTAGAGGGGATAAGGAACTTCGATCCCCGAACCCAACGGTCTCTCTCCCCAGTTGATGAGTTGGTGGTGATCCCGATGAGGGAGCTGGTGCTCGATAGTCTTCCCCCATCCCTTTCCCAGGGGAGCGCGGAGGCGTCTTATGCGGAAAAGGAGCTTTCCCTCTTTTTAGAGGATGGTTCTCTTCGCGATCTTATCTACCTCGTTCCCAAGGAGGATCGGGAGAGGCTCTCTTCCTATTTTTCCTCTCCCCTGGTTGTGTTTGATGAACCCGCCCTGCTTGAAGATGAGTTCGATCACCTGCGGTATCAATTCGCCCGGGGCTATGAACGGGCGGTTGCTGAAGGGAGGCATCCCCTTCCGCCGGAAGCACTTCTTTTCTCTCCTGAGGAGTGGCTTAATGGGAAGCCTCTCCTCGAACTAAGGGAGCTCGGTCCCCTCTCCGGGATCTCCTATCCCGATTTCTATTATCAGGGGGAGAGGGTGCCGAGCTATCGTGGTGATATCTCCCGGCTTGCCTCCGATCTCGCTAAGGCGAAGGACGAGGGGGTAGCGGTACTTATCGTTCTTGGTAGCGAGGGGGAGGGGGAACGGTTGTCCGAGCTTCTTTCGGAAAAGGGGCTTTCCCCCGTACTCGCCTCTCATTCCGATATCTTCGATTGTTTACTCCCCGGCACCATCGCCATCACCAAGGGGGAGCTGGTTGAGGGCATCCGTCTCCCCGCGTTAAACCTTCTCATTCTCACCTCGCGAGAGATCTTTCCTCCAGAGAGGAAAAAGGAGGTCCCAAGGAAGGGGAAAAGCGCCTTCTCTTTTTCCCTAAGGGAGCTCAGGGTGGGGGATTATGTGGTTCATGAGGAGCATGGCGTCGGCATCTTTCGAGGACTGACCAAGATGGAGCTTGGTGGAGAGGTGGCGGAGTTCATTGAGATAGAGTACCGAGGCGGAGACAAGCTTTATATTCCCTTCGATAAGCTTCACTTAGTTCACAAGTATAGCTCCGGAGAGGGGGCGCCACCGCGGATTGACAAATTAGGGGGTAGCTCCTTCGCTAAGGTAAAGCGAAGGGTCAAACGGGCGGTGAGGGATATGACCCGGGAGCTTCTCAACCTTTATGCGGTGCGGAAGGCGATAAAGGGATATGCCTTCGGTCCCGACACCCCCTGGCAGAGGGAGTTTGAGGATGCCTTCCCTTACGAGGAGACTGAGGATCAACTGATCGCTATTGCTGAGGTGAAGCGGGATATGGAGGAGGAAAAGCCAATGGACCGACTCCTCTGTGGAGATGTTGGCTATGGTAAGACCGAAGTGGCGATGCGGGCAGCGTTCAAGGCGGTGATGGAGGGAAAGCAGGTGGCGGTACTTGTACCCACTACTGTACTTGCCTTTCAGCACTTCCGTACCTTCAACGAGCGATTTCGCGCTTTCCCCATTCGGATCGAGCACCTTTCCCGTTTCAGGAGCAGGAAGGAGCAGAAGAAGATAGTAGAGGCGCTTGCCAAGGGGGAGGTGGACATCGTCATCGGCACCCATCGTCTTCTTTCAGCGGATGTTAAGTTTCGGGATTTAGGATTACTCATCATCGATGAGGAGCAGCGGTTTGGAGTTGCCCAGAAGGAGAAGATAAAGAGGATGAAGAAGAAGGTGGATGTCCTCACGATGACCGCCACTCCCATTCCCCGAACCCTCAATATGGCGCTTGCCGGGGTGCGTGATCTCTCCATCATTGAGACACCGCCCAGGAACCGTCTCGCCATTCAAACGATAGTCGCCAAGTTCTCTCCCGAGTTGATACAGGAAGCGGTGGAAAGGGAGTTGAGGCGAGGGGGACAGGTCTATTTCGTCCACAACCGGGTGGAGACGATATACTCGATGGGAGAGTACCTCTCCCGCCTTCTACCCGGGGTAAAGATCGCCATCTCCCATGGTAAGATGCGGGAGCGGGACCTTGAGCGGACGATGCTTTCCTTCATCGAAGGAGAATATGATCTCCTCCTCACTACCACCATTATCGAAAACGGGGTGGATATTCCTCGGGTGAATACCTTGATAGTGAATCGAGCGGATCAATTCGGACTTGCTCAGCTCTATCAGCTGCGGGGGCGGGTTGGCAGATCCGATGTTCGCGCCTACGCCTATCTCCTCGTCCCCTCGGAGCGAGGACTGACGGAGCAGGCGAGGATGAGGCTGAAGGCGATAAAGGAGTTCGCCGAACTCGGCTCAGGCTTCCGGTTAGCGGCGATGGATCTCGAGATCCGGGGGGCGGGAAATCTTTTAGGACCAGAGCAACACGGGCATATCGAGGCGGTGGGTTTTGAGTATTATTGCCGTTTGCTTGAGGAAACGGCGCGGGAGCTTAAAGGGGAGAAGCTTCCTGAGGAGGTGAGCTGTAAAGTTAGCCTCAGGCTCGACATCCATATCCCAGAGGATTATCTACCCGATGCTAACCTCCGTTTAATTACCTACCGTAGGCTCTCTACAATCCGGGACGAGGAGGAGCTTTCCTCCCTTGAGGCTGAGCTGAGGGATAGATATGGAAGGCCGCCCGAGCCAGTGAGGAACCTCTTAGGTTATGTCCGGCTTAAACTTCTTGGGGAGAGACTTCGTATCTCCTCGATAGACAGGGAAGGGGGAACCATCATCCTTAAACTCGCCCCCGACACCAAGGTGTCGCCGGATAAGCTCATTGCCCTCGTCTCCTCAGGGAAGGGGGAATTCTCCCCCTCTGGGGTGCTCAAGGTCCCTTTACCCGATGGGGCTTCTCCTATTTCCTTCGTACAAAAGCTGTTGCTCGAGCTTTCCTGATGTGTTATGTTAAGGCTATGAGAAGGAGAATATTACTATCATTTCTCTTTTCCCTTCTTCTTGTTTGTTCCTTCTGTGGCAAAGAGCCTCAGGTAAGGAAGGAGGGGAAGCTCATCCTTGAAATTGGGGAGAGGAAGATATATTCTCCCACCTTTGAGAGCTTTGTCGCCTATAATCTGGGGAAGGAAGATGTAAAATTGGATGACTATGTGAAGAGTAGGTTGTTAGACCACTTCATTGAAGAACAGCTCCTCCTCTTGGAGGCGAGGAAGAACAATGTTCTGATAAGCAATAGCGAGCTCAAGGAGGCGATAAGGGCGATTGAGAAAGAGGCAGGCTCTCAAGGAGGGCATTTCACCAGAACATTCTATCAATGCCTGAGGGATGAGCTTACGGTGAAGAAGTACCTTTCCGAGTTCATCTTGGCGGACATCACTGTGGGTTACCAGGAGGTCAATGAGTATTACCTCGCCCATCAGGATGAATTCGTTATTCCTGAAGAGGTGCGAGTAGCACAGATATTCCTTACCGATGAGAAGAAAGCGAAGCAGGTGTATCGGGAGCTCCGAGGAAATCCCAAGAAATTTCAGGAGCTTGCCAAAAAATACTCGGAGAGCCCCGATGCTACGCAGGGTGGAGAAATGGGTTATTTCCGGCGGGGTCAGCTTCCTCCGGAGTTCGAGCGGGCGATATTCCGGCTGAAACCCGGGCGGTTTACCAGGGTTATCCAGTCTCCTTATGGGTATCACATCTTCCTCCTTGAGGAGAAGAAAGAGGGGGGAAGGTTAAGCGAAGAGGAGGTGCGGGATAACATCCGCCTTAAATTATTACAGAAGAAGAGTGATGAGAGGCTGTCCCGTTATCTTAAGAAGCTGAAGAGCGTCACCCCCCTGAAGATCTATACCGAGAATCTTGGTTTTAAATATATCGCCCCAAGAAAGGGGGAAGAGCGAAATGAAAGCAAATAGGGTTTACCGATATTTTTCCTTCGTTTTTCTTCTGGTTTTTCTATTACAGAACACCCAGGTAGTGGAGGAGATAATTGCCAAGGTGAACGATCAGATCATTACTCGTCGTGCTTACGAGAAGAAACTTTTACCCTTGGAACGCCAGCTTTACCTCCGCTATTCCGGTGAGGAACTTGTGAAGAGGTTGAAGCAATTGCGGAAGCAGGTGCTAAATCAGATGATAGAACAGGCACTTATCAGCTATCAGGCGAGGATTAAAGGGATAACCGCCACCGAGGAAGAGGTTTTAGCGGTGATTGAGCGGATAAAGAAGGAGAATAAGATCAACTCTGACGAGGAGCTCGACCGCCAACTTAAGCTCGAGGGGACATCACTCGCCGAACTCAAGGAGGTGATCAAGAACAACATCATTCAGCGGAAACTGGTAGAACAGGAGGTTTCCACCAAGATAGTGGTTACCAACCTTGATGTTCGCCGTTACTACAATGAGCACAAGAAGGAGTTCACCACTGATGAAGAGGTTAGGATAAGTCAGATATTCATCCCGAGGAATAAGAGGAGTGATGAAGAGTTACTTGCCAAGGCGAAAACGATCAGAGAAAAGATAAAAAACTATCAAGACTTTGTCCTCGTTGCCTCAGAGCTTTCTGGGGAAGCTTCTCCCGATCTTGGTTACTTCAAGCGAGGAGAGCTGGCTAAAGAGCTTGAGAGGGTTGCCTTTTCCCTCAAGGTGGGAGAGATAAGTAAGCCGATCATTACCGAGAAGGGAGCTTTTATCATTGCGGTTACCGATAGGAAGGAGGCGCAGGTAAGACCTCTCTCTGAGGTAAAGGCGGAGATCCAGAGGAGGATTTGGCAGGAGAAGGCTCGGGAAGGTCTCAGGGAGTATATCGATAGGCTTAAGAAATCGAGCTATATCGCCATCCTTCATGATCCCACGAAGGAGGAATGAGAAGGGAAGGCTCCGATGCCGGGATAAGGCTTGATCTTTTTCTCGCCCTTTCCCGGTTGATCAAGCGGAGGACCGTTGCGAAGAAAGCGTGCGAGGAGGGGATGATATTGCTGAACGGGCGAGAGGCAAAGGCGGGGCGGAAGGTGGTTCCTGGTGACCTCATTACCGTCGTTTTCCCCCGAAGGAAGGTAACGGTGAGGGTAATGGAACTTCCCAAGAGGGGAGCGAGGTTGGGGGATGTGTTTCAGGTAATATCTGAGGAAGAGTGCAAGGAGGAACCTTGAGGATGGCTAAGCTCTTCATCAAGGATTTTGTCCCTGACGAGGTGGTAACTACTACCCTGCTTGTGCGGAAAAAGGAATTGCCAAAGAAGAAGACAGGTGAGCCCTATCTCAAGGTGATCCTTACCGATAAGACGGGAACCATCACCGCAATGATGTGGAGCAATCCCGAAGAGGCGGCTACCGGCTTCAGCGAGGAGGATTTCGTTCGAGTTAAAGGGCAGGTTTCCCTATACAATAATCGGCTTCAGCTCGTGCTCCATAAGATAGAACGGATACCTGAAGAGGAGATCGACCCTTTGGACTATCTCCCCACCACCTCTTACGATATTGAGGAAATGTACGGCGAGCTCCTCTCTATGATCAAGGAGATTAAAAACCCCCATCTTTCTAAGCTTCTCTCCCTCATTTTCTCCGATGATGAATTCGTCTCCCGGTTCAAGATCGCTCCAGCAGCAAAGAGTATGCATCATGCTTATTTAGGAGGTCTCCTTGAGCATACCCTATCGGTAGTTAGGCTTGCTTTAGCTGTTTCCCCTCTTTACCCGATGATCGATAGGGACCTCTTACTCACCGGTGCTGTGCTCCATGATTTAGGAAAGGTAAGAGAGATGCGGATCGGGAGCGACTTCAACTATACCGACGAGGGAAGACTACTTGGTCACTTGATGATCGAGCTTTTAGAGATAGAACGACTTATTGCCAACCTCCCGGATTTCCCCGAGGAGCTTGCCCTCCAGCTAAAACACATCCTCATCAGCCACCACGGAAATCTTGAATTCGGTTCACCAAAACGGCCAAAGACACTTGAAGCGTTGATCCTCTATTACTTGGACGATTTGGATTCCAAATTAAATGCTATGCTGGGGGCGATAAACGATACCGCCCTTACCGGTGATTGGTCTGGATATAATAGGCTTCTTGAGCGCTATATCTACCGGAAAAGACCCAACGAAAAGAGGGGATGAGATATGGCACGTCGTCATCCTGATTGGCTTAAGGTCCGTTTCCCCAGTGGTGAGGAGTACCGGCGGGTGAAACTCTTACTGCGGAGGCTTCATCTCCATACCGTATGTGAGAGTGCTCGCTGTCCTAACATTGGGGAGTGCTTCAATCGCGGGGTGGCTACCTTTATGATCCTCGGTGATGTTTGTACCCGGAACTGTCGCTTCTGCAATGTAGAGAAAGGCGTCCCCTTACCCCTGGACCCTGAGGAGCCAAAGCGGGTGGCTGAAGCAGTGGTGAAGCTTAATCTCCGCTATGCGGTGATCACCTCGGTTACTCGGGACGACCTTCCCGATGGCGGTGCTGGCTTTTTTGCCGAGACGATAAAAATGATAAGAAAATATTCACCCTCAACCCGAGTAGAGGTGCTGATCCCCGATTTCAAGGGAGATCCTGAGGCGCTGGAGACCGTCCTTTCCGCTTCCCCCGATGTGCTCAATCATAACCTGGAAACGGTGAGAAGGCTCTACCCCGAGGTTAGGCCCCAGGCGGATTACGAGCGTTCACTCGCTGTTCTGAAACGGGCGAAGGAACACGTCCCCTCTCTTCTCACTAAGTCTGGATTAATGGTTGGGTTAGGGGAGGATATCTCGGAGATAAAGGAGGCGATGGCAGATCTCCGGGAAACGGGATGCGACCTTCTCACCTTGGGACAGTACCTCCAGCCTACCCCTTCTCATCTCCCCATTGCCCGCTATTACCATCCCGATGAGTTTAGGAAGCTCGCCAGAGAAGGGATGGAGATGGGGTTTTTGCATGTGGAGGCGGGTCCCCTTGTCCGCAGTTCTTACCGAGCAGATTTACAGTTTTCTCACCTGGATAGAGGTAAGTAAAAAAGAGGGCAAGATCGCCCTCCAAAAGTCTCCTCGTATATTGGTTAGCTTTTCTACTTGAAATCTTCGCTGAACTTATAGGGTCTTCCAATGAAGGTGATCTGCTGGTTCTTTATCTTGTAGGCGTTTATTACCCCTCGTTGGGTGTTTATCAGCCATACGGTGCCTTTGCTTTCTACCGCGATCCACTCGCTATTGCCGCTTCCCTGAGCGTAAGCGATCACCGGCCGGGTGTAGCTGGTGTAGACCAAGGCAAGAAGCGCAAGTAGGATAAGGGTAAGTAGTATTTTGGTGGTTAAATCTACCTTTCCCATTTCACCCCTCCCTTTTTATTTAGTCACTAAAGCCTCTTTATTGGAGCATATTTTAACACAAATTTCTTCCTTCCTCGATTGGGGAAATAGACGGTTATCTTTTTCTCCTCTCCCTTTCCCTCCTCGTCGAGGACCACTCCCTCCCCGTATGTTTTGTGGATTACTCGACAGCCTGGAGCGATTTCTTCCTCTTCTTTTTCTTTAGGCAATTCTATCTCAATACCTCTTTCGGCGAAGAACCGTTTTATGTTCTCTAAGCTCCCACCTTTCTCTTCTTTTCTTGGGGGAGTAGTTCTTCTCTCCTCCTCATCAGGGAGGTTGATGAGCTCTGGGGGGATCTCGTTGAGGAAGCGGGAGGGATGGCGAAACTGATAACTCTCGAACACCCGCCTTCTTCCCGCTGAGGTGAGGTAAAGTTTCTTTTTCGCTCGGGTCATCCCCACATAGCAGAGCCTCCGCTCCTCCTCAAGCTCGTCCGGAGAATTGAGGCTTTTTGGATGGGGGAAAAGTCCTTCCTCCATCCCTACAAGGAAAACAACCGAGAATTCAAGTCCCTTAGCACAGTGAAGGGTCATTAACACCACCCTTGCTTCCTCTCCAAGATAGTCCTGATCCGAAGTGAGATGAATCCGATCGAGGAACGAGGTAAGATCACCACCCTCGCTCTCCTCGAACTCCCGAGCAGCAACAATGAACTCCCTGATATTTGCGAGGCGGTCCTCTCCCTTTTCTCCCTCCTCGAGGAGATAGGAGGTATATCCGGATGCCTCAACCACCCTCCTTATCAACTTGGATGGAGGAAGGGTTTCGCTCTGTCTTCTGAGTTCTTCGATGAGGCTTACGAAGGAGCGAAGGGAGTGTTTCCCCCGGCTGGGAAGGGAGATCTCCTCAAGATGGTCTCGAATGGCGATGTAGAGGGGAAGTTTGTGGGAGGAGGCGAAGGAGGAGAGGACGGCGAAAGTCTTCTCCCCGATGCCCCGCGACGGGGTGTTTATCGCCCGTCTTAAGGCGATTTCATCATCGGGGTTTACCAGTAGGTTGAGATAGGCGGTTATGTCTTTGATCTCCTTTCGTTCGAAGAAGCGGAATCCGCCAATGATGGTATAGGGGATGCCCCTTCTCACCAATGCTTCCTCGAACACCCGGGATTGGAAATTTGTTCGGTAGAGAACCGCTATCTCGGAGAAGGGAACCTTTCCCTTTAGCTGAGAGATCTTTCGGGCAACGAACTCTGCTTCCTCGAGTTCATCTCGCCCCTGAAAATAGCATATTTTCTCTCCTTCCTCATTATTAGTCCATAGATTTTTGCCCTTTCTCTTTTTGTTGTTCTTTATTAGGGCACCTGCAGCACTTAAGATCCTTTTGGTCGAGCGGTAATTCTCCTCGAGTCTTATCACCTTCGCTTCGGGGAAATCTCGCTCGAAGTCGAACACATTTCCTATCTCTGCCCCTCGGAAACGGTAGATGGACTGGTCCTCATCTCCCACCACACAGAGATTGCGATGTTTTCCTGCGAGTAGCCGTAGGATGAGATATTGGGGGCGATTGGTATCCTGGAACTCATCGACCAGGATATAGCGATAGAGTTCTTGATAGCGGGTTAATACTTCGGGAGAAGAATCCAGAAGATCAAGGGTTAGAAGGAGGAGATCGTCGAAGTCGAGGGCGTTTGCCCGTTTTAGTCGTTCCTGGTAGTGGGGAAATATCTTTTTTGTAAGTTCGTTTTTCGCCCCCGGGGGTAACGCTTCGATCGGGATCATTCGGTTTTTGAGCCAGCTTATCCTTGAGAGGGCTTCCCGAGGTTTTATCAAGGAGGGAGGGATGCTCAACTCTCGCATAACCTCTTTCAACAAAGAGAGCTGGTCCTCTTCATCGTAGATAGCGAAATGGGAATTTATTGGGGAGTTAAGCTTTTCCACTTCACATCTTAAAAACCGGGCGCAGAAAGAATGGAATGTGCCTATGAAAGGAAGGGATTTGAGAGAAACGAGCCCTTTTATCCGCTCCTTCATCTCGGAAGCGGCTTTGTTGGTGAAGGTAAGGGCGAGTATGTTTTCTGGGGGGACCCTTTCCTCTGAAAGGAGATAAGCGACCCGATAGGTAATCACCCGGGTTTTACCTGAGCCGGCACCCGCAAGCACCAGAAGTGGTCCCTCTGTGGTAACCACCGCTTCCCTCTGGGAGGGGTTGAGTTGAGATACGAGATCGAGCTCTGTCTTTCTTTTTGGCACCTTACCCCTCTATGAGCGATCGTTTGGCAAGTGCCTGTTGGTAGGTACGGAGGATATCCCTCCTTCCCAATATACCTATCACCTTTCGCGATCCTTTAGATTCTACCACCGGGATATGTTCGAAGTCTTTGATGCTGAAGGTTTCGAGGGCGGTAAGGAGATTAGCATCCTCAGGAATCGAAGGGACATCCTTCGTTTGAGCGATGTCTCGGGCTACCGCTTTCTCCCTTCTTCCTCCTCCTTTGCCTATGAACCGCTTTATTAAATCGTAGGAGACGATTCCGACGAGTCTTCCCTCTTTATCCACCACCGGTAATTGGCGGTAAGGGCTCTCAAGGAGGATACCCACCACTTCAGTGAAGGGAGCGTCCTCCGGTATCACCACCTTTGACCCCGATAAGGCGTTCTTAACCAAAATCGAAGCAAGGATCGCCTCTTCCCTTCCTCGTTTAATATTGACCCCTCTACGGAGCAGTTTTAGGGTGTAGATGGAGGGTTCTTTCAGCCTTCTTGCTACCACAGTGCTTATTACGGCGGCAACCATCAGGGGGAGGATTATGGTATAGTCCCTGGTGAGTTCGAAGAGGATAAGAATAGCGGTTATTGGGGCGTGGGTCGTTCCGGCAACCAATGCCCCCATTCCTACCAGGCTGTAAGCCCCAGGGCTTGCTGTTATCGCGGGATAGAAATGGTGGAAAAACTCGCCTAAGCTACCCCCAAGCATCGCTCCGATGAAGAGAGAGGGGGCGAAGATACCTCCAGAACCGCCAGCACCGAGGGTGATCGAGGTAGCTACCACCTTTAGAAAGGTGAGGAAGAGGAGGAAGGTCAGAGTGAGCTTTCCGAAGAGAGCGAGGTCTATGGTCTCATACCCCACCCCGAAGATGTGGGGGAACTTGAGGCCTATTGCCCCGATGATCAACCCGCCGATCGCTGGTTTTATAAACTCGGGTATCTTCCCCATATTTTCAAATAGGTCTTCCGTCTTATAAAGGAGGGTGGTGAAGAAGACCGCTACCAAGCCTGCTGCTATTCCGAGCAGAGCGTAGAGAAAAATTTCGTAAGCACTTACCAGTCGGTATGAAGGAATGGAAAAGGCGGGTTGATTCCCGAGGTAGAAGTGAGCGATAACCGTGGCGGTAACAGAGGAGAGAACGATGGGGCTGAAGGTGTTGATACCGAAGTCCCCAAGGATGACTTCAAGGGCGAACATCACCCCAGCAATAGGAGCGTTAAAGGTGGCGGCTATCCCCCCCGCAGCTCCGCAACCCACCAGTGTCTTTCTCATCCTTTCGGACACCCGGAGGAATTGGCCTATGGCAGAGCCAGCGGAAGAGCCGATCTGAACGATTGGTCCCTCGCGCCCCACCGATCCTCCAGAACCAATGCAGATAGCAGAAACGAGGATCTTCACCAACCCTACCCTGCCCCTTATCTTCCCTCCGCGAAGGGCTACCGCTTCCATTACCTCGGGAACCCCGTGTCCCTTTGTCTCCCGAGCGAGCTTGACGATGATCGGTCCAATTATAAGTCCGCCTAAAGCAGGAATGAGGAGAATGCGGTACCAGGGGGTTGAGACGAGGGTCCAAAGGAAGTTTTCTCCTGGTCCATAGAAAAGATTCTGGAAAAAGCGGATCAGAAGACGGAAAAGGACCGCCCCGTATCCACTAATAACCCCTATTGCTACCGCAAGTAAAGCCGCCCCCAGCTCTGGAGAGCGTCGAAACAGATGGTGGAAAAGTTTGCCCACCTTTATCCTGACAGAGCGAATCATCTCTTTCGATCCTTCCATTGGGCTAACCTCGAAGTCGGCTTTTATTCTACAGTAACGCTTTTTGCCAGGTTTCGCGGTTGGTCCACATCGCAGCCACGGCGGATAGCGATGTAATAAGCGAGAAGCTGTAAGGGGATTGCGGTTAGAAGGGGTGAGAGGAGGTAATTTGTCTTTGGTATCTTGAGGACAAAATCCGCCCTCTTTTCAATCTCGGTATCCTCCTCGTTCGCCACCACAATGACTATTCCATTCCGTGCCCTTACCTCCTCGATGTTCCCCAGCATCTTCTCGTAGACCCGATCTCGGGGAGCGATAGCCACTACGGGAAAGGCGCCGTCAATCAAGGCGATGGGACCGTGTTTCATTTCCCCTGCAGGATACCCTTCGGCGTGAATGTAGGATATTTCTTTCAGCTTCAACGCTCCCTCAAGGGCAATGGGATAGTTTATCCCCCTTCCCAAGTATAAAAAGTTCTCAAAACGGAAGAGCTCCCGGGCAATAAGCTCGATCTCCTCCGCATTAGCGAGGATATCTTCCATCTTTTTGGGGATGGTGGAGAGTTCGGTAAGTTCCCCTCTTACCCCATCTGAGGAAAGTATCCCCTTCGCTTGCCCAAGGTGAAGGGCAAAGAGGGATAAAGCGGCAAGCTGTGCAGTAAAGGTTTTGGTAGAAGCGACCCCAATTTCAGGTCCAGCATGGGTATAGATCACCCCATCTGCTTTCCTGGTTGCCATACTTCCCACCACATTGCAGATGGTGATTACCTTTGACCCCATCTTTTTGGCTAAATCCATCGCTGCCAAAGTATCCGCTGTCTCACCGGACTGAGTTATGGCTATGGTGAGATCACTCTCCCCTGCTACCGGTTTCCGATAGCGGAATTCGGAACCATAATCGACCTCAACCGGTATCCGGGCAAGTTCCTCTATCATAAACTTCCCGCAAAGGGAGGCATGCCACGAGGTGCCGCAGGCAACGATGAAGATGCGATTTATTCCGGCGAGCTCCTTTCTCGAGAGGCCAATCTCGTCAAGGATCACCTCTCCCCGCTCGAGGGAGTATCGCCCGAGGATGGTATCCCTTACCGCTCGTGGCTGTTCGTGGATCTCCTTCTGCATAAAATGGCGGTAGCCCCCCTTTTCCGCCATTACTGGATCCCAGTCTATATGTCGGGTCTCCTTTTTAATCTGTTCTCCTGAGAAGTTAATTACTCTTATCCCTTCTTTGGTTATAATGGTAAGTTCCCCGTCATCGAGGAAGATCACTTCCCGAGTATGAAAGAGAAGTGGCGGAAGATCGGAGGCGAGGAAATACTCCCCCTCTCCTATCCCGAGGACGAGAGGGGGTCCTTTTTTCACCCCGATGATCTTTCCTGGGTCACGAGTTGAAATCACCGCCAGGGCATAGACCCCAGCGAGTTTTTTGATGGCAGTGAGTACCGCTTCCTCAAGCGTTTCCGTAAAATTCTCCTCGATCAGATGGGCGATCACCTCGGTATCGGTCTCGGTTATGAACTTGTGCCCTCGGGAGGAAAGCTCTTTTCTCAATGAGAGGTAGTTTTCGATTATCCCATTGTGAACGACTACGATCTCCCCTCTGCAGTCGCGATGGGGATGGGCGTTTTCCTCCGACGGTCTGCCATGGGTTGCCCATCTGGTATGCCCCACTCCACAGGAGCCGGAAATGGGATTGCTTGTTATCAACTTCTCGAGGTTGGCGATTTTCCCTACACTTCGCCTCAACTCGAGCCCATTTTTCCCGATCACTGCTATGCCCGCGGAATCATACCCTCGATAGGCGAGGTGCTTCAATCCATCAATGATGATGGGAACGGCATCTTTTTCCCCTAAGTATCCAATTATACCGCACATCAGTCCTTCTTTTTCCTCCTTTTGAGAGCCCAGTCTTTTATTATCACCTGCTTTGCCCTTCCAATGGCGAGGGCGTTCTCCGGAACATCGTGGGTTATGGTTGAACCAGCGCCAATATATGAACCAGCGCCGATCTTGATCGGAGCGACGAGGGCGGTGTTGCTACCGATAAACGCCTCGGGACCAATTATCGTGGGGTGCTTGGAGACGCCGTCGTAATTGCAGGTGATGGTTCCCGCCCCTACATTAACTCCAGGACCTACGGTGCTATCCCCCAGGTAAGAGAGGTGAGAGGCTTTACTCCCCTCCCCGATTTCGGAGTTTTTCACCTCTACAAAATTCCCTATCTTGGCCTTCTCCCCGATCTTTGTCTCCGGTCTTATTCGGGAAAAGGGACCGATCTTAGCAGCACGGCCGATCTCCGCCCCCATTATCACCGTATTGGGGTAGATTGTTACCTCTTCGGCGGTAACTGTGTCCACAAGATAGGTAAAGGGATGAATTTCACTTCCTCTTCCGATGCGGGAGCGACCTCTTATAACCACGAAGGGGTGAATGATGGCATCTGGTTCCACGATTACCCCAGGTTCGATGAAGGTGGAGAGAGGATCGATAATGGTAGCCCCAGAAAGGGCAAGTTCGGTGAGGATCCGCTCCCGGAGGATCCTGGTAGCTGCTGAAAGCTCGATCCGATTGTTAACCCCAAGGGTCTCCTTAGGGTCAGGAGCAGGAAACAATCCTATCTTTTCTCCCCGTTTCTTCAAAAGGGGGAGGGCGTCGGGAAGATAGTATTCTCCCTGCTCATTATCCCGTTTTATCTCAGGGATTACGGTGAAGGGGTGAGGGAGGGAGAAAATATAGACTCCGGCGTTTACTTCCTTTATTCTTCTCTCCCCCGGGGTAGCGTCCCGCTCTTCGACGATGTGGGAAAATCCTCCTCCGTCGTTGCGAATGATCCGCCCGTAGCCAGTAGGGTCCTCAAGAACAGTGGTGAGTACCGTTGCCTTGTTTTTTTCTTTTCGGTGGAAGGAAAGCATTGCGGAGAGGGTTTCCCCTCGGAGAAGGGGGGTATCGCCGTTTACTACCATTAGTTCCCCCTCTTCATCCTCAAGGTAAGAAGAGAGGATGGAAAGAGCGTGGGCGGTGCCGAACTGTTCCTTTTGGGTGACAAAGGTGAGGGGGAAATCGGCAAATTCTTTTCTTACTTCTTCCTCGCCGGTTCCTACTACGACAAATAATCTCCTCGGAGAAAGATAGCGTACTGCTTCTATTACATAAAAAAGCATTGGTCTTCCCAGGATGGGATGAAGCACCTTAGGAAGAGCAGAAGACATCCTCTTCCCCTTCCCGGCTGCTAAGATGGCAACAGTGAGTTTCTTTCCCATTCGGAGCTCCGGAATGTGGTTAATCTTTCTTTGTACTTCCGGTCAGCTTGATGAACTCCTTTTTCTCTCGAAGAGGGGCAAAGTCGTCCTCTTCCCGAGCGAGGATGCGGTTTGCTGGGTTAAGCTCTATTGCCCGTTTAAGGTTCTTAATCGCTTCCTTCTCCTTTCCCAATTGAGCATAAGCACCGGCTATAAGGTAGAGGATTTTTTCATTGTTTGGAGAGAGCCCAAGAGCTTTTTGGTAGTAAGAGAGGGCTTCTTCATATTCCCCACGATTGCCGTGAATTATCCCTAGATAATAGAAATCCTCAGCGGTTTTAGGGGTGAATATCTCCTCTGAGAGTCGCCGGTCGCAGATGGTGATGTAGGTCTTTGCCCGGTCGCAGATGCTTGCTCGCTCTGGGAACTCCTTGATTATCCGCTCAAACCGTTTTCTTGCCTCAGCGTACTCCCCCTCCCTTAGCTTGAAGAGCCCCTCTTCATAGAGGCAGAGCGCCTTGTCTTTTTCCTTGGGCTTTACCTCGGTCACCTTTTCCACCTCCTTCACTTTTTCCTTTCTCCGTAGCCCTAAGCGTCTTAATTTCGCTTCGATCGAGCGTTCGGTAGTATTGAGTTTCTCTGCAAGCTCTTTGTTGCTAAATTTCCTAAAATTTTTGCGGAGGAAGCGCTCTTCTTCCTCCGAGAAGACCTTAGGCACTGTGATTCTTCCTTTCAATCAATTATATTAACACACAAGGATAAGCGGTTCAAGAGCGTCTACTCCTTCTCCTCTTCCCCCTTTCTCCTGAGCTCAACCGCATAGTAAAGGGTGGGAAGAAGGAGAAGGGTGAGGATAGTGGAGGTAAAAGCGCCCCCTACTACTACGGTGGCAAGTGGCCTCTGGATCTCGGACCCAGCGCCTAAGGAGAAGAGGAGTGGAGCCACCCCGAGCACTGTGGTCGCAGTGGTCATAAGGACAGGTCGCAGTTTTAACATCGCCCCGGTCTCTATCGCCTCGCGGAGAGAGACTCCCTTTGCTCGAAGCCTCAGAAAGTAGGACAGCATCACCGTTCCATCGAGAACCGCGGTGCCGAATAGGGTGATGAATCCAACCAAAGCGGGCACACTCAGATAGATTCCGGAGAAGAAGAGGGCGAGTATCCCTCCTATGAAGGAGAAGGGGATGGCTAAGATGACTAAGGAAGCCGCCTTTGCCGAGTCGAATAGGCTGTAGAGAAGGATGAAGATGAGGAGGATCGATACCGGGATGATGATGGAAAGCCGTTTCATCGCTCGCTTCTGGTGCTCGAATTGACCTCCGAAGGTGACGAAGTATCCCGGAGGTGAGCTCGTCCATCCTCTCCGCTATTGGCTGGCTGAACTCCATCAATATCCCCGGTATCTTATTCAGCCTCTCCCTCATCTTGTCGACCAGTTCAAACTTGGTCTTTGCTGTCTTCCATTCGCTCCTCGGGGCAAGTTCCACATAGCTCTCGGTGTTGTTCACCGATTCTGGACAGAGCCCTTTCTCTGCCCTCCCGATGCGGGAGATGACATGACGCACCTCGGGAAATTCGAGGAGTGCCTTCTCCACCTCTTTTGTGATAAGCACCGCTTCATTGAGGGAGGTGCTCGGTGCCATTGTTACTCGGAGATAGATAGAGCCCTCATCGAGGTAGGGGAGGAATTCAGTCCCGAGGAGGGGCGTTAGGAAGAGGACGATGACGAGGATGGAGCTGGCGATAAAAAGAACCTTCTTTCGTCCTCCAAGGACCCTGCCCAGAATGGGATGGTATACCTTCCTTGCTATCTCGAATAGGGGGGCTTTCCCCCTTTTTACCTTTCCCCTAAAGATAATACTGGTAAGTGCTGGGACCATAGAAAGAGAGAAGATGAGGGAACCTATCATAGCGAAGCTTATAGTATAAGCCATTGGAGAAAATAGCTTCCCCTCTATCCCCTGTAGGGTAAACAGGGGAAGGAAGACAACGATCAGGATGAGGTTGGCAAAGGTAATGGGTCTCGCTACTTCCTTTGCTGCTCGGGAGATGATCGAAAGGGGTGGTTCATCATTATTTTTGCTTAGATGGCGGATGATGTTTTCCACCATTACCGTAGGACCATCGACCAACATCCCGATGCCGATAGCAAGACCTCCCAGAGACATCAGGTTGGCGGAAAGCCCTATTCGTCGCATCAAAATGAAGGAAAGAAGAAGGGAGAAGGGAAGACTGGCGATGACGATAAGGGCACTTCGCACATTTCCTAAGAGGAGGAAAAGGACAATGATCACCAGAATACATCCTATGAGAAGGGCGTTTCTTACAGTTGTTACGCACCGTTTTACTAATCCTGCCTGCTCATAATAAGGGACAACCCGCACCCCCGGCGGGAGGATTTTGTTGATCTCAGCGACCTTGGCGTCGACCCTCTTTATCACCTCTGAGCTGTTTTCGTAGATTAGCTTCAACACTACTCCGGTTACCACCTCACCCTTTCCGTCTCTGGTTACTACCCCCCGGCGGATAGCTGGTCCCACCACAACCTTAGCTACACTACGGAGATAGATCGGGGTGCCCTTATTGGTGGCGAGAACGATGTTCTTTATGTCTTCTATATTTTCTATCATCCCGATCCCCCGGACGATATAGCTTCCTCCTACATCGATGTTGTTTCTCTTTACCGCCTCGATCACCTGGTTTAGGGTTAGGTTATATTTTAAGAGGAGATTGGGATCTACCAGTATCTGATACTGCTTCTCCATACCGCCGACGCTAATTACATCGGTGACCCCCGGGAACGCTTCTAAGGATGTACTTCACCACCCAATCCTGAATCGTCCTTAACTGGATCAGATTATAACCTTTACCCTCGACGATATAAGAGTAAACTTGCCCCAAACCGGTGGTAATCGGTCCCATAACTGGAGGTTCAGCGAACCCTTCGGGGATATTGGTCTTCGCCTCCGCCAATCGTTGGAAGACGAGTTGGCGGTCGAAATAGATATCGCTTTTATCATTGAAGTAAACCGTGACATAGGAGAGGCCAAACTTAGAAAGGGAGCGGATCTCCTTCACCCCGGGGAGCCCATTTAAGGAGACCTCTATGGGATAGGAGATAAACTGTTCTACCTCTTCGGTGGCGAGCCCAGGGGCTACGGTAAATATCTCTACCATTGCTGGGGTGACATCGGGGAAGGCGTCAATAGGGAGCTTCTCTGCAGAATAGATACCTAAAATGGCGATTATTCCAGCGATAAATAAGACCAAGAACCGTTCTTTTAGCGAAAAATCGATTGTCCTATCGATCATTTGCCTCTCCTTGGATTTTATCGCTTAATGTTCGTGGGCGTGGAAACTTCCCTTTTCTTCCTCTGATTTAAGGATCAATGCCCGAGCGAACATTTCTATTTTGAGTTTTCCCTCGGGGTTTACTACCTCTACCCTTGCTTTCACCGTGCGGGTCTTCTCGTCCATCGTGGGGCTGATCGAGGAAAGTCGTCCGAGGAATTTTTCCTCGGGGTAGGCGGTTACCTTTACGATGTCCCTGTTCCCTACCTTTACCAAGGCTAAATCCTTCTCGTAGATATCCACCAGCACCCAAAGGATGGAGGTATCAGCGATCTCGAAGAGTTCGTCTTCCGGACTCACCACTTCACCCACTGCAGCATGTTTGCTCACTATAATGCCCGATATGGGGGTGGTAATAGGGAATATGGAGGGAGAGAAGGGTTGTCTGCCGAGATCTGTGCAATTTCAGCCTCGGTTAGTCCAAGAAGATGAAGTCGTTCATGGCAGGAGGTAAGGTCGATTTTCGCCTCCTGTAGAGCGGTCTCCGCTTCCAGTTTTTTCCTCTCGGGGATGATGTGATCGGCAAAGAGTTTAACTGCCCGTTGGTAATTTGCTCTGGCAAGTGAAAGCCGGGCTTTGCAGGCTAAGTAACGGGCTCTTGCTTCGCCGAGCTCAATGCTGTCGAAGAGGAGTAAAGTCTCCCCCTTTTTCACCTTATCCCATAGTTTTACCTTTACCTCAGCCACCTTCCCTTTGATCCGGGGACGGATATGAGCGTCTGTTGCCGGGTTTGCTTATCCTCCCAGTAACCTCAATGTAATGGGCAAGCTCATGGTAAGAAACAGGCGTTACCTCCAGTTTGAGACTCTTTAGGACATCAGGGCGAACGGAGAACGGCTCTCCAGATTTATGCGTCTTAACAGGGGGGACCCTCCTTGCCTCGGTCATTTTCATAATGTCCTATTGCGGTAAAACCTGCCCCGTTCCTCTTATGGTGAATGCCGAGATAACTGATAGTAATCAAGGAAATAGCCACCACTCCTATTATGGGTAAGAATTTCCCTTTCATTGTTTTTACCCCTGCTGTACTAAAATTTGTTCCCGATCCAGAACGATGTTTTCCACCCCGGCTCTAAGCTTCGTAAGTCGGTTCTCCGGGCAAAGTCCCAGTGAAGTTCGAAGGGACCAAAGTAGAAATAGACCCCGAGGCCAAGCGACCCTTTAGCGTCTTTGAGCCGGAAATTACTGAAATCGAATGGCTTAAAATCTTGATTGTCGAACCAGGCACCACCTATATCGAGGAAGAGACATCCTCTGATCCCCCGGAGGGAGAAACCGATGGGGAAGCGAACCTCGTCGACCAGGGGGAAGCGCAGCTCAAGGTTGGTGAAGAAGGCTCGGTTCCCAGAGAAAGAGAGGTAGGGATAGCCGCGGAGGGTATCGGTGCCGCCGAAATAGAAGATCTGTGGACTCTCGCCAAAACCCATCCCTCCAAATAGACGGAAGGCAAAGAGTGTTTGTGAGGAGAGCCGAGTATAATTACGGAAATCAACGGTTAGGTTGGTAAAGCCGAGGAATTGAGAGGAGAAAGGAGGGGCATACTCTACCGCAAGCCGATACCTCTTTCCTGCGAGCGGTCCGAAGAACTTGTACAAGGTGGTATCTCCCACCAAGGAGAGGCTGAAGGAGAGGTATTTCCCTGAGACATAGTATTTTTCAAATTGCGCCATAACTTCGGGCTTATCTGCTATGAGGTATAAGGGGATATCGTAGACCCGATTGACGAAATTGGCAGAGAACTCTACCCGTCGGAACTTGCTAAAGGGATAGCTTCCATAGATCGACCCCCCTATCTGCTCGATAGCGAGGAGGCGGAGAATGATATTTTCCGGTCTCTGCTCAGCAAATCCAAACCCGGTATAAAAGAATGATTTGTAATCGAAGACGCTGAAGCCGTAGTTGAGCCTCTGCGCCTGGTTGAAGTAAGCGAAGCCCACATTGCGGTAGAAACTTCCATAGGTGCTATAGGTGAAGAGAAACCGGTTTTCTCCCAATATATCGGAGAAGCTTATCTGGGTGGAGGTGATTACAGTGCCGTTGGTCGCTACTGCCCCAGCGGCGGTTATCCCATCTATAAAGAAGCTTCTCCTTGCCTGTTTCTCTTTCTTCCTCTCATCGAGGGTAAAGGTAAGGGTTGGTGGTTTGAACCCGGAGACCTCCACCTTTTCTTCTTCCTTTTCCTTCGTCGCCATAAAGGAGCGGATGGGCTGGGTAAGCTTCATCCGGTAGAGGCGATAGCTTCCTCTGAAGTAGGAAGCATAGATCAGCTCGTTCCCTGCCTCATCTACAGGGCAGGGGGTGAAGGCACCACCGAATAGGTCGGTATACTGGTCTATCCGTCCAGTCGCAAGATCGTAGGTATAGATATTGTATATTCGGTATTGGTTGGAGATGTAGATTATCCTCTTGCCGTCCTTGGTGAATATCGGCTCGATGTCGTCGAATTTTCCATAGGTGAGCTGTTTCTTCTCCTCCGGATTGTCCAGGGTGAAGGTGAAGAGTTTAAGGTATCCCTTAACGCTCGAGAGGTAAACCACCCTTTTCCCATCGGGGGAGAAGATCGGGGAGTAATCGAAGAATTCATCATTGGTGAGGTTTCTCATCTCCCCGGTTACAAGGTTGATGAGGTAGATGTCCCTTATCCCATTTTTGCTTCCGCTTATTAGAACCCTGCTTCCATCGGGGGAAAGAGCGGGGGATAGTGCTTGGTCCAGGGCGAGTTTCATCTTCTTCAATATCTTGCCTGAGGCGACATCGATGATGAACAAGCTCCGGGTATTCCCTGTCCTTCCGAGGAAGGCAATTCTTTCTCCATTAGCAGACCAAGAGATATCCCTTCCTCCAGCGCTAGGAACGGTCATCTGCTCGGCAATGATGTACTCGTAATCGCCGGAGAAACCAGGAGTGAGGTCTTTGAACACTTTACCGTCCTTGGTGGAGAAGAGCAGGATATCGACATCGTCCTTATAAAAGGAGACGGCGGCGACGAGCTCTCCGGTAGGAGAGAGAGCGGGGGAGATGATCGGGGCGTGAAATTTAGGGTCGGTCACCCGTTTTCCATAGTCGAGAGGTTCCGCTTTGTTTACCAGCAAGGGGAGGTACTTCTTCCTCAGATGGCGACGGAATTCGGTGTAGAAATCCTCCATACTGAGATTGAAGGCTTCCTTTATTGCCCGTTTTATACCACGGAGTCCTGTTCCCGCCCGGCGGAGCTCCCAGACGAAAGAGCGGAGCCCATCTTCACCGAATCTTTCCTCAATAAAATCCCAGAAAAGCTGGCCCACGATATAGGAGGCGATAGGGTTAGTGGGGGATAGTTGCTTGAATGGGGGGATGAGGTCGTTTGCCACCAGGTCGCGGACGATCATCTCATCCATCGAATCGAGGTTATTCGCCATATGCTCTGCCATCCCCTCAAGGAGCCAGCCTGGAGGGTTTGCTCTCGCCCGCTTCATAAAGTTGTTCTGGTAGAAGATATCGAATTGGAAGATGTGGGTGAGTTCGTGTACTACCAGCTTATACATCTTCTCTGGAGGATCATCCAAAGGGATGACCACTCGGTTTGCCATAGGCTCGGCGAAGCCCCCTACACCCTCGGGAAGGAAAATCGGCACCACATGCTGCTGTTCGAATTCACCGTGGGTCTTGAAGAAGATAAGCGAAGCCCTTTCCGTCAGCTCGTAATTTAGCTTTTTACTCAGATATTGATAGGCGTTTTCGCTCCAGCCCACCATATCATCGAGGAAGGCTTCCTCCTCAGGGTAATAGTAGATATCGAAGTGAGGTGCCTGATAAACCCGCCAATTGAACTTGGCATAATTTACTTTGTTTTTGCCAAACTCTTGGTTTAAGGTGGGCAAGCCGGTCGATACTATTATCAGCAATGTTAATAAGATGCTTACTTTTTTCATTTTGGTTGCCCCAAATTGCTTAAACGATTATATTTCTCAAAGCTTTAGAGGAGTATGGAGTGATTATCTCGAGAAACTTGGCGATTACCCTATTTAAGAGGTGGAAGTAAGCCTCACTCTTTGGTGGCGATGGCTCTCGATAGGTGATCTCCTGCTTCAATATATCCTGATAGATTGGCTTTCCTTTTGCCCCGTCGATGAGGTAAAGGGTGAGTTCCAATTGATGTCTTCTCTTATTCACCACCCGGGTTCCTTTAATCAACCGTTTGCTTACCGGATGACGGTAAACTACCTCCTCAAAGGCGGTAAACGGTTTGCTCTTGTAATCGATCTTGCCGAGAAGAATCAGGTCGGCTCCCGCTCTTAAGCTTAGCCTTCTCAGATAGTCAGGATTGGCTACGATCTCATCCACCTTCTTCGGAGTGAGCTCAAGGGGTTCTTGTACCACCAATTTTAGTTTGCTATGGCTTCTTAATGCCTGACGAAAATAACGGGCAGCTTCCTTTCCCAGATCGAATTTAATTTCTTTCACCTTTCTCTCAGCGGCAAAGCCAGCGACGAGGATGGTTTTATACTTCTCTATCTTTAGCCGTTCCCGTTCCGGATGATCTATGGTAACCGTGTGATAGTAGGTGATGCAGGCGTTTAAGAGAAGAAGAAGGCATATCGGGAGAAGGAGTTTTAACACAGAAAAAAGGTTTTTCCCCTTTCCTTTATTCATTTTTTCTCCCTCTTTTTTTCCTTCTTCTTCTCTATCTTTAAGTAGAATTCGCGAAACTCATTGTAGTTCTTCTTGATGATGGAGTTTCCCGGGTCGAGCTTTAAAGCGATCTGGTATTCCTTTAGCGCTTCTTCGTATCTGCCCGCATTTTCGTAAGCGATAGCGAGGTTGTTGTGAAATTTGGCGACATTGGGATATTTTTTCACCAATCGCTCCCAGTAGAAGGTAGCCTCCTTCCACAGCCCTCGCTGGGCGGCTTTCACGGCAAACTCGTTTTCCGGCGCTTTCATCCCGGCGGTACAGGCAGAAAGGATGAAAGCCGCCCCCATCAAAATCCCAATAATCTTGAGATGCATTCCTCCCCCTCAGCCTTTGTCTGTTCCTTTGAGCTCAATTATAAATAAAATATAGAAAGGCTTGCAAGGATAGAATGTAAGATGTCTTCCGATTTGGCTTGACAGGGTAGCTCCTGCGGATTATAAGACAATAGATTTGAGGAAGAGTTATGGAGAAGGAGGAGCTTTTCTATCTTCTTGCACTCTCCTTTGTTCCCGGAGTAGGAAGGGTGCTCTTCCTCCGATTGATCGAGTGTTTCGGTTCAGGTAAGGCGGTTTTTTCCGCCAAGAGGAAAGAGCTCAATCAAGTCCCAGGGTTAAGGGACGAGGCGAAGGAGGCGATAATACGCTTCGATGGGAAAAAGAAGGCGGAGGAGGAGCTTAGAAAGGTGGAAACCCTTGGTATCTCCCTTCTCACGATCCGGGATGAGGATTACCCTACTCTTCTTTATGAGATCCCGGATCCCCCACCGATCCTTTATATTAAGGGAAAGCTCCCTTCGGATGATGACCCTGCTCTGGCGATAGTGGGTACGAGAACTCCTTCCCGCTATGGGAAGAAGGTCGCTTCGGAGCTCAGTGAGGTACTTGCTTCTTTGGGAGTGGTTATCGTAAGCGGTCTTGCTCGGGGGATAGATGAAGAGGCGCATAAGGCAGCTCTTTCCGCTTCTGGAAAAACGGTGGCAGTTTTAGGAAGCGGGCTCGATGTGATCTACCCTCGAGAGAATAAACCGCTCGCCGAGAGGATCGCTGAAAACGGCGCGGTCATCTCCGAATTTCCTTTGGGGACCGCTCCTGAGCGAGGCAATTTCCCGGTGCGAAACAGGATCATAAGCGGATTATCATTGGGAACCTTGGTAATTGAAGCCTGGGAAAGGAGCGGTGCCTTGATCACTGCAAAGCTCGCCTTGGAACAGAACCGGGAGGTATTTGCCGTGCCGGGGAATATAGATTCAAGGATGAGCATCGGGACCAACTACCTGATAAAGCGAGGGGCAAAGCTCGTTCAGTGCTCCGATGATGTCATTGAAGAGTTTCCCCCGAAGTTTAGAGATAGGTTGATATCGAAAGAGAAGGAGAAGCGGGAGCCTTTGCCAGATCTTTCCCCTGAGGAGGAAAGGGTTTATAATGAGCTTTCCCCGGTTGATCCTCTTCATATAGATCGGTTGGCGGAGGTGCTCGATCTTTCTCCTTCCTCCCTGCTTCCTCTTCTCTTGAGCCTCGAAATAAAGGGGCTCATAAGTCAACTTCCAGGTAATAACTATTTGAGGAAGAGGTAGATGGCTTCAAAGCTCGTTATTGTGGAATCACCTGCCAAGGCAAAGACGATAAATCGTTATCTCGGCAACGAGTTTATGGTAAAGGCATCGCTTGGCCATATAAAAGATCTCCCTAAGAGCGAGCTCGGGGTGGATGAGGAGAAAGATTTCGCCCCCACCTATATCGTGATCCCGGAGAAGGAGAAGGTTCTTGCCGAACTCAAGAAGACAGCGGAGAGGATAAGGGATATATACTTAGCGACCGACCCCGACCGGGAGGGGGAGGCGATATCGTGGCATCTTTCCGAGGAGCTTACTGCGCCAGGAAAGAGGTTCCATCGGGTTCTCCTCCACGAGATCACCAAGAAGGGGGTTGAGGAGGCGTTTTCTCATCCTACCGAGATAGACAGGAGAAAGGTCGATGCCCAGCAAGCACGGAGGGTGCTCGACCGATTGGTGGGCTATAAGATAAGCCCCCTCCTCTGGGAGAAGGTGAGGCGAGGCTTGAGCGCTGGGCGAGTGCAGTCGGTGGCCCTCAAGCTTGTCTGCGACCGAGAGCGGGAGATCCGTGCTTTTGTACCCGAAGAAAGCTGGTCCATAACCGCTGAGCTCTCTCATTCTGGCTCTCCGCCATTTCCCGCCAAGCTGCTTAAGAAGAAAGGAAAGACGCTAAAGTTAAAGACCAAAGAGGAGGCGGATAGGGTCATCGCGGAGCTGAAGAACCTGCCTTTCGTCGTTTCCCAGGTGAAGATAGAGGAGAAGAAGAAGAACCCACTTCCCCCCTTCACCACCTCCAAGCTTCAGCAGGAGGCGTTTCGCAAGCTCGGTTTCCCTGTGAAGAAGACGATGATGCTCGCCCAGGCACTCTACGAAGGGAAGGATTTAGGGGCAGGGGAGCGAGTCGGTCTTATCACCTATATGCGTACCGATTCGGTCCGGGTGGCAGCATCCGCTGTAGCTGAGGCAAGGGAGTTTGTGAGGAGTTCCTTTGACTCCTCGTTTATTCCGGAGAAGCCGAATGTCTATAAGAACAAGAAGAATATTCAGGATGCCCACGAGGCGATCCGCCCCACCTCTGTCTTTCGGAGTCCAGAGGAGGTGAGACCCTATCTTACTAACGACGAGTATCGTCTCTATCGTCTCATCTGGCGGCGGTTTGTAGCCTCTCAGATGTCCCAGGCGCGTTATCTCGAACACACCATCGAGGTGGAAGCGGGTCCCTATCTCTTTCGGGCGACTGCTTCCAGGTTGGTCTTTCCTGGCTTTTTAGCCCTCTACAAGGATGAGAATGAGGAGGAGTTTATTCCCCTTCCTGAACTCACTAAAGGGGAGGAGCTTACCCTCATCTCCTTAACCCCGAAGCAACACTTCACCAAACCCCCTGCTCGCTATTCTGAGGGTAGCTTGGTCAAAGAGCTCGAGGAGAAAGGCATCGGTAGGCCCAGCACCTATGCGGTCATTATCTCCACCCTCCTCGACCGGGGTTATGTAGCCAAGGAGAAGGCTTATCTCATCCCCACCGAACTTGGTTTCCTCGTTTACGATCTTCTTTCGGAGAACTTCAGGGACTTGCTTGATGTGGGCTATACCGCAAAGATGGAGGAGAAGCTCGATGAGGTGGAGGAGGGGAAGCTCAATTGGGTGGAAGCCCTTCGCGAATTCTATCAACGATTGAAGGAGGACCTTGCCCGGGCAGAGCGGGAGATGCGGGATGTGAAACGGGAAGTGATAGAGACCGAGGAGATCTGTCCCCTATGCGGTGCTAAGCTGGTAAAGCGGTGGGGGAGGTTCGGTTATTTCCTCGCTTGTTCTCGCTATCCGGAGTGTAAATATAGCAGGGAGATAGAACGAGCGGGGGAGACGGAGAATGCGAAGGAGCTCCTTAAGAAGAAGTGTCCTAAGTGCGGTTCCCCGATGACGGTGAAGCGGGGGAGGTTCGGTTATTTCCTCGCCTGCTCCAACTATCCGGAATGTAAGACCACGATAAAGCTCGTCAAGGATAAGGAGGGGAGGCTGATCCCGGTTGAGGATGAGGTTCTTGACGAGCGCTGTCCCATTTGTGGTGCCAACCTCGTTAAGAGAGTGGGAAGGTACGGTCACTTCATCGCTTGCTCCAATTATCCCAAGTGTACCTATATCAAGCCGAAGGAGACCGGGGTCTCCTGCCCTAAGGAGGGCTGTGGGGGGAAGATCGTAGAGAAGAGAGGAAAGAGAGGCAGGGTCTTTTTCGGCTGTAGTAATTATCCTAATTGTGATTTCACCCTTACTAAAAGACCCGTCCCAAAACCCTGTCCCAAATGTGGCTCGCCTTACCTTCTGGTAGAATCGGAAAAGGATGGGAAACGCCATCTAATTTGTCCCAATAAGTCCTGCGATTACGAGATGATGGAGGAGGAAGCGGGAAGGGAGAAGAAGTGAGGATAGTAGTAATCGGTGGTGGTTTAGCTGGTTCCGAAGCGGCTTGGCAGATAGCAAGGAGGGGGGGTGAGGTTGTCCTCTATGAGATGCGCCCCGAAAGGAGTACCCCTGCCCACAAAACCCCCTACTTGGCGGAGCTCGTTTGTTCCAACTCATTTAAGTCGGCTGATCCCTCAACGGCGAGCGGTCTTCTGAAGGAGGAGATGCGCCGGCTCGGCTCCCTGATAATGGAGGTGGCGGAGGAGGTGAAGGTGCCTGCGGGGACGGCGCTTGCGGTTAACCGGGTTGAGTTCGCCAAGAGGATAACTGAGCGAATAGAGAAGGATCCCCGGATAGAGCTCATTCGAGAGGAGGTGCGGGAGATACCCAAAGAGGGGATCGTCCTTATCGCTACCGGTCCCCTCACTTCGGATGCTTTGACTTCAGAGCTAATCAAGCTAACCGGGGAGGAGAACCTCTATTTTTATGATGCCATTTCCCCCATCGTTGATGGAGGATCTATCGATAGGAGCATAGTTTTCCCCGCCTCCCGTTATGGAAAGGGTAAGGGCGATTATCTCAATTGTCCTTTTACCAAGGAGGAGTACCTCCGTTTTTATAAGGAACTTATAAATGCTGAGCTTGTCCCCCTTCGCCCCTTTGAGGAGGAGCGATTTTTCGAAGGATGTCTTCCCATCGAGGTTTTGGCAAAGCGAGGTGAGGATGCTCTCCGGTTTGGTCCTCTAAAGCCGGTTGGGCTGATCGATCCGAGGACGGGAAGGATGCCTTACGCAGTGGCTCAGCTCCGGGCAGAGGACAGGGAGGGAAGGATGTATAGCCTGGTCGGCTTTCAAACTCGGCTCAAGTTCCCGGAGCAAAAAAGGGTGTTTCGCCTCATCCCCGGGCTTTCCCAGGCGGAGTTCGTCCGCTTGGGGATGGTCCATCGGAATAGCTACATCAATGCCCCGAAGCTTCTTTCTCCCACCTTTCAGCTTAAGAAAGAGCCCCGGATTTTCATCATTGGTCAGCTCTGCGGGGTCGAGGGCTATTTGGAATCAGGAGCATCGGGTTTGATCGGGGGGATAAATGCCTTGAGGAAAGCGATGGGAAAAGAGGCTATCGCCCCACCGAGAACCACCGCTATAGGCGCCCTCTCTCACTACATTGTGGAGGTAGATCCTGCGAACTATCAGCCGATGAACATCGTATTCGGTATCTTTCCCCCGCTCGCGAAGCATTACCGTAACAAACGGGCTCGGGTAGAGGCTTACCGCCTTAGGGCACTGGAAGATCTTACTTTATGGATGAAGGAGAACGGGTTATAATTTGATTAATGAAAGCTTTTGCCGAGATAGATGAATTCGTCCGCTACCTTAAAGAGGAGCGGAATTATTCGGAGCATACTGCCCGGTCTTATCGGGGGGACCTGAGGCAGTTTTTCTCTTACATAAATGAGAAAAGGAAGAAAGTCACCCCTCCCTCTCAAGTCACTCCAAGGATGGTGGAGGATTACCTCGTCTTCCTCTACGAAGAGGGAGAAGCTAAGAGTTCAATGGCGAGGAAGCTTGCTTCCCTTCGTTCCTTCTTTCAATTTCTCATCAAGAGAGGGAGGATGACGGTAAATCCCGCCAAGGTGATCTCAAGCCCCCGACTTCCCAAAAGGTTGCCCAGCTATCTCACGGTGGAGGAGGTGGAGGAGCTCGTGGAAGCGCCTTCAACTACGGAGGAGCTTCGAGCGAGGAGCTTAGGGGTTCGGGATAAGGCGATCCTCGAGCTTCTTTACGCCACCGGAATGCGGGTTTCGGAGATAGTCTCGCTAAACCTCGACGATCTCGACCTGAGGGGAAGGAGTGTACTCGTTCGGGGAAAGGGGAAGAAGGAGCGCCTCATCCCCTTTGGAAGCGCTGCTTCCCGCGCGCTTCGGGGTTATCTTTTGCAAAGGAGGAATCTGCTTGGTGAATCAAAGGATGAGCCCGCTCTCTTCCTCTCGAAGAGCGGGAAGAGGCTTTTCCCTCGTGATGTTGCCCGGATAATCGCAAGATATGTGAGGAGGACATCGCTTAAAAAGAGGATTTCTCCTCACACCATTCGCCATTCCTTCGCTACCCATCTCCTGAACCGGGGGGCTGATCTCCGTTTCATCCAGGAGTTCCTTGGTCATTCGAGTCTTGCTACCACTGAGCGCTACACCCACTTGAGCTTGGCAAAGCTCCGTGAGGTTTATGATAAAGCCCATCCGCGGGCAAAAAAGGAGGATGAAGGGAGGTAGACTATGCTGGAAAGGTTTTTTCGTCTGAAGGAAAACGGTACCACGGTATCTCGTGAACTCACCGCTGGTGCCACCACCTTTATGGCAATGTGTTATATCATTTTCGTTCAGCCGGTCATCCTTTCCGCTGCTGGAATGGATAAAGGGGCGGTGATGGTAGCAACGGTTCTTTCCTCCGCTATCGCCACCTTGATAATGGGCTTTTACGCCAACTACCCCATAGCCCTTGCCCCGGCAATGGGACACAATTTCTACTTCGCCTTCACCGTGTGTGGGGCGGTGGCGATGGGTGGGTATGGTTACTCCTGGCAGGTGGCGCTTGGTGCCGTTTTCGTCTCTGGAGTGGTGTTCATCATTCTTTCCTTTTTTGGTTTCCGGGAGCTGATCGTCAACATCATTCCCCCCTCGCTTAAGTATGGCATTGCAGTGGGGATCGGACTGCTCATCGCCTTCTTGGGCTTCGAGTGGTCGGGGTTAGTGGTGGATACTCCGGGGACATTGGTCGGTTTGGGGGATATAAAGAGCCCGCCAGTGCTCCTTTCCCTGTTCGGATTGGGGTTGATCTTCGTGCTTTATCTTCTTCGGGTTCCAGGGGCGATAATCCTTGGGATGATAGGAACCGCCTTGGCAGGACTTCTCTGCGGTCTGGTGCATTATTATGGGATAGTGGCAAAACCTCCTTCTATCTCCTCTACCCTGTTCAAACTCGATATCGCCGGGGTCTTTCGGAGCGTTGATTTCCTGAGCATCGTCTTCGTCTTCTTCTTCCTCGATCTCTTCGACACGGTGGGAACACTGGTTGGGGTATCGGAGCAGGCGGGATTCCTCAAGGAAGGGAAACTTCCCCGGGCGAGGCAGGCTCTTTTCTCCGATGCGGTGGGTACTGTATCCGGTGCCCTTCTTGGTACCTCGACAGTTACCAGCTATGTCGAAAGTGCCGCTGGGGTGGCAGCCGGGGGAAGAACTGGCCTTGCCAATGTCGCCACCGCGGTACTGATGCTTTTATCTCTCTTCTTCTATCCGGTGGTGGAGATGGTGGGTGGGGGTTATGAGATGGCAAAGGGGGTTACCCTTTATCCGGTGATCGCCCCAGCGCTCATTATGGTGGGTAGCTTTATGATAAGGGGGGTGAGGAAGATAAACTGGGACGACCCAACTGAAGCATTTCCCGCCTTCCTCACGATGCTCGTTATGCCTCTTACCTTCAGCATCACCGAGGGGATTGCTTTTGGCTTTATCTCACTCGCTTTTCTGAAGTTGATCACGGGTAGGGGAAAGGAGCTTCATTGGCTGATATATCTCTTCGCTTTTTTATTTGTCCTTCGCTATATCCTTACTTAGGGCGGTTTCTTGACATTCCGCAAGGCGAGGATTATATTACATCATAAGTGGATGAAAGGAGGAGGTAATTTGGCTTTTGATGGAGATTATCGATTTAGGGGGACGACCATCCTTTCTCTTCGCCATCAGGGGAAGGTGGTGATGGCGGGGGATGGGCAGGTGACCTTCCAGGATACAGTGATAAAGACTACTGCGCGGAAGATAAGGAAACTGTTTCACGATAAGGTGCTCGCCGGCTTTGCTGGTTCGTCGGCTGATGCCTTAGCCCTCTTTACCCGGTTTGAAGGGAAGCTCGAGGAGTACCGGGGAAATTTGGGAAGGGCGGCGGTGGAGTTAGCCAAGGATTGGCGGACCGATAGAACCCTTCGCCGGCTTGAGGCACTCCTTATCGTAGCGGATAAGGATAGCTCTTATCTTATTTCGGGAACGGGCGATGTCATCGAGCCGGATGATGATCTGCTTGCGGTTGGTTCTGGTGGGGCTTATGCTTTGGCAGCAGCGAAGGCGCTTCTCGCCCATACCGATCTTCCTCCCCGGGAGATAGCCCTTGAGGCGATGAAGATAGCTTCGTCGATCTGCGTTTACACCAACGACAATATAACGATAGAGGAGTTGTAAATGACCATTCCGCTTCCGGGAAAACCACTTCCCGAGGATGAAACTGGGGTGTTAAAGGTGCTTGAGGGGGAGCTCACCCCAAAGGAGATCGTCGCCGAGCTTGATAAGTACATAATAGGACAGGACAAGGCGAAGAAGGCAGTGGCGATTGCCCTTCGCAATCGGCTCCGGAGGAAGAGGCTTCCGCCGGAGCTTGCTGAGGAGGTCTACCCCAAGAATATCCTGATGATTGGTCCCACCGGGGTGGGAAAGACCGAGATAGCGAGGAGGCTTGCCCGTCTTACCAGATCTCCCTTCATCAAGGTGGAGGCGACCAAGTTCACCGAGGTGGGCTATGTGGGACGGGATGTGGAGTCAATGATCCGTGATCTCACCGAAATAGCGGTCAATATGGTACGGGAGGAAAAGAGAAAAGAGGTAAGGGAGAAGGCGGAAAAAAGTGCCGAAGAACGACTTATCTCCCTTCTCGTCCCCCCGGGGACGGGCTTTTCCCCTGAGGATGAGGTAAGGGAGCGGGAGATAAAGGAAAAGATCAGAGAGCAATTAAGGGCAGGTTTTCTCGATGATCGAAAGGTAGAACTCGAGGTGACCGAGCGTTCCTTCCCCAGCTTCGAGATAATAACCAGCTCCGGCGTCGAGGAGATGGGGATAAACATCAAGGACCTCCTCCCCGGCTTTTTAGGGGGAAAAAGCAAACGGCGGAGAATGACGGTGAAGGAGGCGCGGGAGTACTTGATCAGCGAGGAAGAGCAGAAGCTCCTCGATATGGATGAGATAGCAAGGCTTGCGGTAAAACGGGTGGAGAATTCGGGCATCATCTTCATAGACGAGCTGGATAAGGTGGCGGGAAGGGAGAAGGGCTACGGTCCTGATGTCAGTCGGGAAGGGGTGCAGAGGGATCTCCTTCCTATAGTTGAGGGAACCACGGTTACTACCAAATACGGCTTGGTCAGAACCGATCATATCCTTTTCTTTGCTGCCGGTGCCTTTCATGTTACCAAACCGTCAGACCTCATCCCCGAACTTCAGGGGAGGTTTCCCATCCGGGTGGAGCTTGATCCCTTAGGAAAGAAGGAGTTCATCCGCATCCTCACCGAGCCGAAGAACGCTCTGGTGAAGCAGTATACCGCTCTCCTTGCTACCGAAGGGGTGAAGCTTGTCTTCACCGACGATGCGGTGGAGCTGATAGCGGAGTATGCCGAGATGGTGAACGATCGCGCGGAGAACATCGGTGCGAGGAGGCTTCATACCATTATGGAGAAGCTTCTTGAGGAGATATCGTTCGCTGGTCCCGAACTCGCTGGCAAGGAGGTGACGATAGACGCCTCCTATGTGAAGAAGATGCTTGAGGATGTGGTTGCTGATGAGGATTTGAGTCGGTATATCCTTTAAGTTTCACTTTCTGATGAGGATGGGTAAAAGAAGGGGGGTTTTTCTTTTTGCCGTTTTTCTGCTTTCTCTCCAGCTTGCCTGTGGCAAGAAGGGAAATCCACTCCCTCCGATAATAAGGAAACCCCTTTCTCCCTCTAAGCTCTTTGTTAAGGAGGTGGGGAAGGAGGTTTTTATCTCATTCCTTCTTCCAGCCAGCTACACCGATGGGGCATCGCTTGAGGTAAAAAAGGTAGAGGTCTATCGGGAGGTACTTCCTTTACCTTCGGATAATCCGGCGAAACGGAAAGCGGAGCTCTCCCGGCATTTGAAGAAGTTCAAAGGAAAAAGGTGGCGTTTGTTGGAGGGAAAAGAGCTTAAGAAAGCGCTCCTTAAAAGAAGGGTGTTTCTGAAGGATACCATTGACTTAAAAAAAGAGGGGGCTGTCGCCTATCTCTATGCGGTTCGAGTGGTGGACCCAAAGGGGAACAAGTCGTCTTTTTCCCGTCCTGTTTGTCTCATCCCTCGGTTGGTGGCAGAGCCACCAGCCGATCTTTCCGCCACGGTAGAGGAAAGTGAGATAAAGCTTGCCTTTTCTCCCCCGAAGAAGAACATCGACGGCTCAAGCCCTCCCCTTTTTCTCGGATTTAATATCTACCGCCGGGAGGAAGGAGGGTTCCTTTATATCTCGCCCCGAAACTCAAAACCCTTAGCCTATCTCCCCAAGGGATGGAAGGTAAGTGGAGTGATCGGTTTATCCCGGAATGAGGAAGCAGGAAGAAAGATACTTTCCTTCATCACCGCTGAGGGTACCAAGGCGCTCATCACCAGGGAGATCGATCTTTCTTCGCTAAAAAACGCTCTTTCTGGGACAATTTCCGTCTCCTTTTCCGCCCGGGTGGTTGGAGAAGAGAAGGTGGTAGGGAGCTTTAGTTTTGAGGCAAGTCCTAAACCGAAAGAACCGTTTAAAGAGGAGAGGATTGAGTTCTCAAAGGATTTTTCCTCTTTTTCCTTCAACTGTAAGCTATATAAAGGACTTTCTCGATTGATGGTTAATATCACGCCGTCTCGCTCTCCCAATGGTTTTAGATTCGAGATCGCTGATTTCAAGGTGAGTTATCTTCCGGAGAAAGGAAAGGAGAAACTGCTCCTTAGCGACGAGATCGCTCTTCCCGAGAGGGTCGAATTCGCGGATAGAAGTTTTTCCTTCGGCAAGACCTATTACTATATGGTGCGATCGATATATTCGCTGGGGGGGATGATTTACGAGAGCCCGGATTCTGAGGAGCTTAAGGTAGTGGCGAAGGATACTTTTCCCCCACCTCAGCCTCAGGGTCTTACCGCCATTACCGGCGATGGAACGGTTCATCTTTCGTGGCAGAAGGTGGAAGCTCCCGATCTGATGGGCTATAATCTCTACCGTAAGAGAAGAGGGGAAAAAGATTTTGTAAGGCTGAATGAAAAGCCGATTCTTGAGCCGATGTTTAATGATCGCAAGGTCCTGGTGGGAAGGGTTTATATCTACTTTGTAAAGGCGGTGGATAGGGCACGAAACGAGAGCAAGCGTTCAAGGGCGGTTATGCTGACGGTTAGATGAGTTAATAATTTTTTTAGGAGGGAGAATGAAAGGGATTGAGTTTTATAAGGTCTCAGGGGGAGGGAACGATTTCATCGTCGTCGATAATAGGGAGGGTCAGCTTCCAAGGATTTTCTTGGCCTCTATTCCCGCTATCTGCACCAGGAGGTTCTCTCTTGGGTCAGACGGGGTGATCCTGATTGAACATTCATTGGATGCCGATATCAAGATGCGCTTCTTCAACCCTGATGGGAGTGAGGCGAAGCTCTGTGGCAATGGTATTCGTTGTTTAGCCCGGCTTGCCTATGAAGAGGGCTTTGTCTCTTCTCGCAAGATGAAGATAGAGACTACGGCGGGGATTATGGAAGCTGAGGTATCGGGGGAGATGGTACGGGTCAAGGTTCAGCCTCCTGCTCCTCCGTCACTTTTCCTCGTTCTCGATGTCGATGGAGAGCGGGTTGAAGGACATTATGTTGATGTCGGCGTTCCCCACTTCGTGGTGCCGGTTCTCGATCTCGATCGGGCTCCGGTGGTGGAGCTGGGAAGGAAGATTAGGCATCATAAGCATTTTGCCCCTGAGGGAACCAATGTGGATTTCGTCCATCCTGAGGATGAACATCATCTCCACCTCCGTATCTATGAACGAGGGGTGGAGGAGGAAACCCTCTCCTCGGGGACAGGATGTCTTGCTGCTTCCTGCGTCTTTGCCGCTCTGGGCAAGGTTTCTTCCCCTGTTAGCTGTATTCCCCCAAGTGGGATAGTGAATATCATCGATTTCTCCTACGATGGGAGGGTGTTCCGGGATGTATTCCTTGAGGGAGAGACGCGGATAATTGCTAAAGGAAGACTTCTCCCCGACGCCTTCCTTGGTTGATGTTTTTCTTTTGATTATTCCTCGAAGATAAGAACCCCTTTATGCTATAATTATCTCCTTTTATGTTATTGAGGGGTTCAGTATCACTTAAAAACCAAAAGAGGTGAGGTATGGAAGAGAGATTATCAGCCATCATCTCAGTGATAAGGGTTTGGGTTTGGGGTCCACCGATGCTTATCCTCCTTGTAGGGACCGGGATATATCTTACCTTGAGACTGCGGGGGCTTCAGTTCACCAAGTTGTGGCACTCTCTTTGGCTTGCCCTCGTAAAGAGGAAGGAGGATACCGAGGAGGCAGGAGATATATCCCACTTTCAGGCGCTTATGACCGCTCTTTCCGCCACCGTTGGTACGGGGAACATTGCGGGAGTGGCTACCGCGATCACCGCTGGAGGTCCTGGTGCCCTTTTCTGGATGTGGATAACCGGCTTCTTCGGAATGGCTACCAAGTACTCCGAGGCGGTGCTTGCGGTTAAATACCGTGAGGTGGATAAATTTGGGACGATGAGTGGTGGTCCGATGTACTACATTTCCAAAGGGCTCAACCTGCCCTGGCTGGGGGCGATCTTTGCCATCTTCGCCTCCATCTCCGCCTTTGGCATCGGTAATATGGTTCAATCGAACTCGGTGGCGGATGTGGTTGAGGCTACCTTTGGCATTCCCTTTTGGGTGACCGGGCTCATCCTCGCCTTTGCCACCGGGCTGGTCATCATAGGGGGGATAAAAAGCATCGGCAGGGTGACGGGGACGCTCGTTCCCATAATGATAATCTTCTATTTCGGCGCTGCTTTGTTGGTCGTCTTCATCAATTGGCGAATGATACCAGAGATATTTCGTCTCGTCATTACCAAGGCATTCACCCCGACTGCTGCTGCCGGTGGTTTTCTTGGCGCTACCGTGATGCAGACGATAAGGATGGGGGTGTCCCGGGGGGTGTTCTCGAACGAGTCGGGTTTAGGTTCTGCTCCCATCGCTGCTGCTGCCGCCAAGACCAAGGAGCCGGTTACCCAAGCGCTTGTGTCGATGACCCAGACATTTATCGATACGATAGTTGTCTGCTCCCTAACCGGATTTGTCATCCTCTCTTCCGGCCTCTGGACCTCGGGGAAAACCGGGGCAGAGCTCTCTGCTATGGCGTTTAATCAGGCACTTCCTCATGGTGTTGGTGCCTTGGTTGTTTCCATTGGTCTTATCCTTTTTGCCTACTCCACCATCCTTGGGTGGAGCTATTACGGAGAGAAGTCGATAGAGTACCTCTTAGGAGAAAGAGCGGTTTATCCCTACCGTTTCATATTCTGCGTCGTAGTGGCTATAGGTGCAGTAGTGAAGTTGGAGCTCGTCTGGAACTTGGCGGATGTGATGAACGCTTTGATGGCGGTACCTAACCTGGTTGGTCTTCTCGGTTTGAGTGGGGTCGTCGCCTATGAGACGAGGCGCTATATTGAAAAGTATAAGATATAGTTAGATGAAAAAAGGAAAAGGGGGGTTAGGACCGGGATTGGTGGTTACCGCTGCCTTCATCGGTCCGGGGACAGTTACCACCTGCACTCTGGCAGGGGCAGGTTTCGGATATGCCCTCCTCTGGACGATGGTCTTCGCCACCGTCACCGCCTTCATCCTCCAGGAGATGAGCGGGAGATTGGGACTTGTCGCCGGAAAGGGGCTCTCTGAGGTGCTGAGGGAGCGTTCGCCCTCTCCAGTAGCAAGATACCTCACCATCTCGTTGGTGGTGTCAGCCATTACCTTCGGTTGTGCTGCCTTCGAGGCGGGAAACATCATCGGAGGTGCACTCGGTCTTTCGGCGATAACCGGGATCCCCCTGCGGTTCTGGGTTTTTCTTATCGCCATTTCTGCCTTTGTGCTCCTTTACCGAGGAAGCTACCTTTTGGTGGAACGTGTTCTCATTCTCCTCGTTTTCACGATGAGCCTCGCCTTCATCGCCACTGCGATCATCGTTAAGCCCGATTTCCTCTCCATAGTCAGGGGAATAGTAATACCTCGTGTTCCTCATCAGTCTCTATATCTCATAGTGGCGCTGATCGGAACCACGGTGGTACCCTACAACCTATTTCTTCATTCCTCGATAGCAAGGGAGAAATGGCAGGGGGCAGAGGAGATACCAGCGATGCGGCGCGATCTTGCTATCTCCATTGTGATCGGAGGTTTGATCTCGATGGCGATAATAATCACCGCCTCCGCCGCTTTCTTCGGCAGGAATGTTGAGATAAGGGGAGCGGGTGATATGGCTAAACAGCTCGCTCCCCTTCTTGGGAGATGGGCTAATCTCTTTTTCGGCATCGGGCTTTTTTCCGCTGGTATCTCCTCCGCCATTACTGCACCCCTTGCTGCTGCTTACGCCACCTCGGGAGCTTTGGGCTGGGAGCAGGGGACGAGGGAAAAGGGCTTCCGCTTCGTCTGGTTTTTCGTCCTTTTAGCTGGTGCTATCGTCTCCCTTACCGGGGTAAAACCCATTCCCGCGATCGTCTTCGCTCAAGCGGCAAACGGCTTTATACTTCCCCTCCTCTCCGTCTTTCTCCTCTTTTCGATGAATGATCGTGCTATCCTTAAGGGTAGAGTGAATAATCTTCTTCTGAACTTGGTGGGTGGGCTTATTGTAGGAATCACCTTTATTATTGCCGGCTTGAACCTCCTTCGGGCGTTTGGCTTTGGGAAATAGGGGGAAATATGTGGATGCGGAGGATATTTATTATCAGCGGAGCGGTTTTTCCCCTCTTTGTTCTTTTGGTGGCGATCGCGGGTGGAAAGGGAAAACTTCCCCTCTATCTCTCTGAATTTGGACTTTTCCTCCTTATTCTTTTCGCAACCTACCTCGTAGGAGGAGAGTTTCTTTCCCGCTTTTTCCCCGAGCTCTCCTTTTCTGCGGGTGAATTACTCCTTTCTGCCATTGGACTTGGGCTTTTGTTCTTCTCTTTCCTTGGTTTTCTCTTGGGGATTTTTGGTCTTCTCTTCCGCCCGGTTCTTATCCTTTTGCTCGTTGTTTCTGTTCTCTATGTTCTAATAAAAGAAAGGGGAAAGGTGTTCGTACCCTTCTCTCAACTCCTCCTTCCGGAGAAGGAGAATCTCTTTTTCGCCTTGATCTTCCTCCTTATGGTAATTGCCAATCTTATCTCTGCTTTCAGCCCGGTGATCTTCTACGATGCTTTAGTCTATCATCTTGGTCTTCCTAAGGAATACCTTGATGCTCATCGGATATTCTACCTCCCCTACAATATGCACGGGAGCCTGCCCCAGGGAGGGGAGATGATCTATCTCTTAGCCTTGATCCTGAAAAGTGGGGTGGTGGGGAAGTTGCTGAATGCCTTTTTCGGGTTCTTCTCTGCCCTTCTCCTTTATTTTATCGGAAGAAAGATCACTTCCTCGGACCGGGGCGGTTTTTTCCCCGCGCTACTTTTTTATTCCCTCCCCCAGATCTTTCTCCTTTCGACATTGGTGAATGTTGATCTCCTATCGTGCTTTGTTCTTCTTCTTTCTCTCTATTTCATCCTCCGTTTCCTCGCCGGGGATAAAAAGGCACTTTTTCTTTCCGCTCTTTTTTCCGGTTTTGCCCTCTCCCTCAAATATCAGAATGTCATCGGGGTTATTATCTTGGTCTTCTTCATCTTTTTACTCAAGAGGGAAAAAAGCTTTCGGAGGTGGAGGGCGGTGATGCTTTTTTTGGGGATTTCAGCGCTCATCCTTTCTCCTTGGTTGGTGAAGAATCTCATCCTTACTGGGAACCCGGTCTATCCCTTCTTCTATTCCCTGTTTGGGGGAAAGGATTGGGGGAAAGAAGAGGCATACTTCTTCTACCAGAGCCTGAGTGGAAGAATCGGAGGCAGTTTCAAGTTTCTTCCCTTCCTTGCCACCTTCTTCGCCCTCCTCTCTCGCTGGGCGCAAATAGGGTTTCACCGGTTTATCATCCCGATTGCGGTTCTCCTCCCCTTTTTCCTCATAAAGAGGGAGCGTAATTTGGCTATCTTCGGCATCTTTGGGGTGGTGGAGCTCCTTTTCTTTTCCCTTCTTTCGGGGAATGTTGCCAATCTTTTCCGCTATGCTCTTTTTGCTTATGCCCTTTTATTCCTCTCCTTTGGTTCTTTCTTTGCCCGGTTTAGGCTTAAGAGGTTGGCGACCGCGGTTCTCATAATATTTGCCACCATAGATACCGGCTGGGGCATCGCCTTTCGCGAAACGCTGACCTCGAGCTACCGTGTGGTCTTCACCTCCCTTCCCCGAAGGGTGTATATAACCCAGTTCGTCCCCTCATATCCTCTAATGGTGAAAGCAGGTGAGTTAGCCAGATCCGGGAAAATCCTCTTTATCGGAGAGACGAGGGCTTTTTATGCTCCGAAAGGAGCGATCGTGCCCTCCGCAAATAACGGACGCTACATTGTAAAGCTCATAGAGGGAGGGAAAGGGATCCCAGAGATAGAGAAAAGGCTGAGGTCGAAGGGGATCCGCTTTATCCTGCTCGATGTCCCTGAGTTGGCGAGGCTGAGAAGGGTCCTTGGTTACCTCAGATTTTCCTCGCCTAATGATGAGAAGCTCTTCTTGGATTATATCCGGACCCGGAAGGCTATAGCCCGATTTAGGGATATATATCTTCTTGAAAGTTAGAAAGGAGGCTTAGATGGACCTTGCCAGACTGAGAAAAGAGTTCCCCGTGGTTGAGGAGTGCATTTACTTCAACAATGCCGCTATGGCACCGGTGCCCCTCTCGGTACGCCAGGCGGTAGCTGAGACCTATGTCGATCGAGAGATTCCGGCTGAGGTGAGGACGGAACGGCGTGAGGGGATGGAGCTGAGGGTGAGGGAGAAGCTCGCCCGGCTGATGAACGCCGAGACCGAGGAGATAACCTACATCACCAATACCTCCGATGGGATAAACATCATCGCTTTAGGGGCGGAGATGGAACGAGGGGATAATGTGGTTATCCCTCACGGAGCCTTCCCCGCCTTGATCTATCCCTGGATGTGGCGGGCAAAGAGAGATGGGATTGAGATCCGTTTCGCTCAGCCAAAGGAGGAATATCGGGTTACCGAGGAGGATATCATCGCCAGGGTTGATGAAAGGACAAAAGTGGTGGCGGTGAGTCATGTCAACTGGATGGATGGCTATCGCCTCGACCTTAAGAAGTTGGGGGAGTTCTGTGAGGAACGGGGCATCCTCTTTGCGGTAAATACTACCCACTCCCTTGGGGCGATGGTTATCGATGTGAAGAGAGAGAAGATATCGGCACTTTTTGCGAGCGCCTTCAAATGGCTACTCGCCCCAGCAGGGATCGGAGTTCTCTTTGTATCTAAGGATTGGCTTTCCCGGATAAAGCCAACCTATGTGAGTTATCTCGGGATGACCACCGAGATGGAAGATCTCTCCTACCGCTTTGAGTTCTGCCCCGATGCCGAGCGGTTCCGTACCGGCAATATAAATTATTTGGGACTGGCTGGCTTGAACCGTTCACTGGATATCATATTCGAGTTTGGACCAAGAAAGATAGAGGAGCGGGATATCGCCCTCACCGAGATGATAGTCGAAGGGCTTGAGAAAAGAGGGTATGTGATAAGGAGTGCTCGGGAGAGGATACATCGTTCTTCCATCATCAATTTCAGCGGGAGGAATATCCCCGCCCTTTATGATCATCTCTTGAAGCATAAGGTGGTCGTCTCGAGGCGAGCTGATGGCATCAGGGTTTCTCCCCACTTCTATAATAGTGAGGATGAAGTGGAGCGGATGCTCGAGATAGTGGATGGATTTTCCAGCTAAAAAAGGCTTAGCTGGTTTTTCTCTTCTTCTTCCGCTTCGCCGAATATCTCTATCTTGCCGAAGACGCCGTCATAGCCGGGAGTG
Organism: Acidobacteriota bacterium; assembly: GCA_021161905.1. Taxonomy (NCBI): domain Bacteria; kingdom Pseudomonadati; phylum Acidobacteriota; species Acidobacteriota bacterium. The sequence continues at coordinate 55,981 of JAGGZT010000053.1, forward strand.
ATCTTGAGCCTCCCTTGCCGCACTTTTATGATCCCTTCAGCTATCTTTGGGTTGGTAGCTTTTCTTAGGTCTTCTTCCGGCACATCGAGAAGGATTTCGAACTCGGAGCCAAACCGGTTGATCAATCGGAGGTATTCCTCCTCCACCCTTTTTGATTCCGCTCCTTGTTCATAGGCAGAAGCGATTATCTCGGCTAAGGGAACGAGATGGCGTGATGGTATTGCACCAGGCGGGGTGTATCCTTCGGGTCTATCAGCGAGCTCCTCTACTCGGTGCATTACCCCGATGGTGAGCGGTTTTCCACAGACAGGGCAGATATTATTATGCTTTATGCTCTCCTTGGGGGAGAAGAGAATGCCACAATTCCTGTGCCCATCATAGTGGTATTTCCCCTCCTCGGGATAAAACTCCACGGTGAAGAGAAAGGCTCGGCGATCGCGCTCCTTTATCGCCTCGAATATCCGGTAATAATCCGGTTCGCAATCGAAGACATTTGCCTCTCTGCCCAGCTTTTTGGGGGAATGGGCATCGGAATTCGAGATGAGGGAGACGGAATCGAGCGCCGAGACCCGCCAGTTCATCTCTGGATCGGAGGAAAGGCCAGTCTCGATGGCGAAGATGGCAGAGCGAGCATCTCCAAAACACTCCTCAAGCGAATCGAAGCCGGAGTTCGAGCCGAAGACCGAGAACCAGGGCGTCCAGGCATGAGCGGGAACGATGACGATATCGTCCGAGATATCCTTCATCATTTTGACGAGGTCAGAAGCGGGAAAGCCGAAGGTAGGACGGCCGTCGGATTCAAGCTTTCCGTAAGAATCGAGCTTTCTTACGATCCTATCGGCAAGGGCAAAGCTGGGGGCGAAGATGAGGGTGTGAATCTTCCTTAATTTCCCTCCCTGATGGTAGATATTGCTCACCTCAGTGGAGAGCATAAAATGGACCTTTCCTCCTTCCTTTAGGCGGAGGAGACCGCTTCCTGTTTCCTCAAGATGTTCCTTCAACTCAGCTAAATAGGCAGGATGGGTGAAATCACCAGTTCCTACCAAGTTTATTCCCTTGAGCTCCGCATATCGAGCGATCTCAGGGACCTCCATCTCTTTGCTGGTCGCCCGGGAGTACCGGGAGTGTATGTGAAGATCAGCGATTATCCTCATCGGCTAAAAGCTCCTCTGATTATTAGACGGCTTCCCTTTTAGTGTAGCCCATCGAA
>JAGGZT010000054.1 GCA_021161905.1 Acidobacteriota bacterium
GGCGCACCAGACGATCTACCACAATGCGAAATACCCCTCTCATATCGTCCTCCCGGTGATCAAGAAGAAAAAATAGAAATAAAAGGATAATTCTCCTTCCCTCCCCAACAGTCTAAAGGTTGGGGAGGGAAGGAGAATTATCCTTTTATTTCTATTTTTTCTTCTTGATCACCGGGAGGACGATATGAGAGGGGTATTTCGCATTGTGGTAGATCGTCTGGTGCGCCTTCACCATCTCGGTCGAGGTGTAGGGATCCTTCCCCGTGTTCAGGTTCCGGTTGTAGATGGGGAAATCGCTGCTCGATACCTCTACCCGGATCCGATGCCCCTTCTTAAAGACGATCCCCGTAGGCCTTAGCATTATCTCGTAGCGATATACCTTGCCCGGCTTGATGAGGGACGGCTTTTCAAAGGAGTTCCTGAACCTCGCCGATATCAAACCGGTGGCAGCATAGCACACATTGTAAGCAGCGCCGTTTGGATGGACATCGACCAACTTACCGCAGAAGTCGGTATCCACCGCGGATGAGGCGGCATAAAGCACGATCTTCACCGGACCGACCACGGTTACATCCTCGGTTAAGACATCGGAGGTATAGCAGAGGACATCCATCCGCTTCTCGTTCACCCGCTGATCCACCGGATCGGAGGAGATACCGCCCCGGGCACCATGTCCCCCCCTTATCGAGGGCACGGGGTCCGCTGGATCGTAGGTGTACTTATCCGGCGGTTCATCGCCCGGAGGAGTGGTATCGAGCTTACCATCGCCGAATAAGGTATTCGCCTTCCCCTTGCTGTGGAAGTAGAAGTTGGTGTATTCCGCATCGGGCGGGGGCCAGCCATCCTCGTCTATCCAGCGGTTCTCACCGAGGAGGAAGAGTTTTACCTTGGGCTCGTTCATAATGTTGTTCTCATACCCCTTGAGCCAATAGTCGAACCAGCGGAGCTCGTATGTCTCGAGGTCGAACAGGGCATCGGGACCGAAATCCAAAGCGCCGAGCTTGGTGTAGTAATTGTTGGTGTGAGGGTAGGGTCCTCCGTGGCGCCAGTAGCCGATGATGAGTTTGGAGTTCTTCTTGGCGAAATCGCTTCCCTTTTTCATCAACCCGCAATGATTGGCTAACTCCCCCAATTGGCCATCATCGTACCAGCCGGTTACGCTCACCGCGGGGACATCGAGCTTCTCGTATTTCCCGTCCATCCCCCGTTTCTTCCAGAATTCGTCGTAGTTGGGGTGGGAGAGCCACTTTTTCCAGAAGTCTATCTTCCTTCCCAGAAACTCATCTAAGGTGATGATAGGGAGATGGTCCTTCAGGTTGAGCCAATCGTTCACCCCGAGGTTCTGGTTTGTCCGCCCATCCATAAGGAAAGCCCAGGTGATGGAATCCATCAGATAGAGGGTGCCGTTGCAGATCCAGGTGTCGCCGTAGATGTTGCTCGGTGATCCGTAGCTGAAAATGCAGGTGAGATGCGGAGGGTTCTCCGCTGCTGCCAGCCATTGGACCATACCGACATAGCTCACCCCGGTCATCCCCACCTTGCCGTTGCTCCAGGGCTGTTTGGCGATCCATTCGATGGTGTCATAGCCATCCCGTCCCTCGTTTACGAAGGGCTCCCATTCGCCCTCGGAGTCGTATCTTCCCCGGCAGTCCTGGATCGCCACCACATAGCCCCGGCTGGCGTAGAACTTGCCGTACCGGTCGTAGCGGGAGGTGCTGTTGTTGTAGGGCGTCCTTATGAGGATGGTGGGAAACTTGCCCTTGGCATCCGGAAAGTAGAAATCGGTGGAGAGCCTCACCCCATCCCTCATCGGGATCATCACCCCAAGGTCCATCCGAACCTTGTACCTCGGCTTGGAGATTATCTCCTTTGCCCCTGAGGCGCTTGCCCCGATGGCGAGGGCGAGGATCAGACTGATGATGGTGAAAAGTCTAAGCCCCTTTTTCATATCTCCCTCCTCTTTGGGGTTAACTATTAATTATATCCCGCTCCCCTTTTTCTCATCAATCTATTTTATGGTGATCACCTCACACCGTTTGAGGAAGGTGGGGTCGATATCCGCTCCGATACCGGGATCATCGGGAAGGGTGATCTCTCCTCCCTCGCTGTAGCTCGCTCCGCCCATAATCGGGTCCTCCTTCAGCATAAAGCAGCCGTCGAGGTCGGCGTACCTGATGTTGGGACGGGCGGAAACTAAATGCGCTCCTGCGGTTAAGCCAAGCCTTGTCTCCGTCATACAGCCCACCATACAGCGGATGCCCGCTCCCTCCGCTATGGCGTTGATCTTTAAAGCGGTATGAAGACCTCCTGATTTCGCCAGCTTGATATTGAAGTAATCACAACAGCCCATCGAGGCGAGCTTTATGGCGTCGTGATGGTCGAAGAGGGATTCATCAGCCATAATGGCGATGGTTGTCTTCTCCCTTACCCGGCGCATATTCTCGTAATCCCAGTGGGCAACCGGCTGTTCGCAGTACTCGATCCCCATCGGCTCAAGCGCCCTGAGCACGGTGACCGCGGTATGGTAATCCCACCCCTGGTTGGCGTCGATCCGGATAGGAAGACCCTCTCCTATCGCCTTTCTGATCTTCTCGATCCGTTTGATATCCTCCCTGGCAGTGGTGCCGAGCTTTACCTTTATCGCCTTGAAGCCCCGTTCTTTGTAGGAGCGCGCTTTCTCCGCCATATAGTCGGGATCGGCGATCCCTATGGTATTATCGCTGAAGAAGGTCCTTTTTCCCCCTCCGAAGACCGCGTACAGGGGTAGACCCGCGGTTTTTCCCAGGATGTCGTAGAGCGCCATATCGAAGGCGCTTCTTATGGTGGAGTTGTGGACGAGGAATCGGTTTATCTCCCTCATCCGCTCCTCGATGGCGAGTGGATCCTTGCCGATGAGGAGCTTGGCGAGATCGACCGCTCCTGCCAGATCGATCTCCTGGGTCTCCCCGGTGATCCCCCAGGTGGGGTTCGCCTCGCCGAAGCCATAGATTCCGGCATCGGTGTTTATCCTGACGAGCAGGCTCTTGGCACTTACGATCTCCATAATCGCTATCCGGAAGGGCTCGTGGAACGGGATATCCGCCTTGTAGATATCGATGCTGACAATCTTCATTTTTCCCTTCATCTTTACCTCCTTGAAATAAAAGCTTCCCTCATTATGGTATTTCCCCGTTAAAAAGGCGGAAAGACCAACCTCTCCCTCAAGCCCCCTTAGGATCGGCAAAGAAGATGCGGACGACCCTCTCCTCCGGCGGAGGGGTGATAAGGCTCACCACGATATAAACGAGGACCGCGCTTACAACGGAGATGAAGGATGGGTGAGACCCGAAGATGGCGAGCCAGGGAGCAACCGTGTTCGCCAGGGCGTATATCGTCATCCCCCAGGCTATCGAGGCGATGGCGCCCCACTTGTTCCCCCTCTTCCAGAAGGTTCCGAGGAGTATCGGTGCGAAGGTGGCTGATTCCAGCCCCCCAATGGAGAAGAAGATTATCCACTGGATCAGCTTCGGTTGCTTCAGGGCTAAGCCTATGGCGATGGCGAGGCAGGCTCCCATAGTGAGCCTCGAGGCGAGCTTCATCGCCCTGGCGGAGACATCGGGTTTTATCTCCTTGAGCAGGTTCTTGGCGATGCTCGAGGTGATTATTATCGCCATTGCTGCCACCGTGGTCTGGATCCCGGCGACGATCCCGGCGAGGACGACACCGCCCAATGCCTTGGGCATTACATGCATCGCCAGCCAGGGGCTTATTTCGTCGGGCACCGCGAGGTCGGGCTTTATCGCCCTTCCTATCACCCCGGACATACAGAGGAGAAGGGTCCAGATGAAGACCAGTATCCCTCCAAGCCAGATCCCCCGCTTAAGCGCCCTCGTGTTCTTATAGGTGAGGGCACCGAGCATCGCATGGGGCATACCGACCACGAAATAACCGGTGAGACAGGCAATGGAAAAGGCGAACAGGGGAGGGAATCTTCCCCCCATAGTGGGGGAGAGGAGGTTTATGTTTTCCTTAGCCAGGATAGCGGTGGAACGGGCAAACCCTCCGGCGTAGCTCACTGTGCCGAAAAAGAGGAGGATACAGCCGATGGTAATGACCGCCCCCTGAATGAGGGTGGCGAGCGATGTACCCCGCATCCCGCCGAGAACCGAGTAGAGAAGGACGACCAGGGAGCCAAGAGCGAGCGAAGCGAAATATCCCATCCCGGTCATCTGGGAGATGACCCTCGCTGCCCCCACGAATTGGGTCGCCATATAGGGAAGAAGGAACACAGTTACCAAAACCGCTAACAGGACGATTATCAGCTTGCTCTCGTATCTCGCCCTGAATATATCGAGGTAGGTTACCGCGTTCACCCGCCGTGCCACGATGCCGACCACGATCCCAATCGGGGCGAGAAGGAGGAGGTTCATAAATATCTGGAAGTTGTTTATAAGCACCCAGGAATAGCCATAGGCATAGGTCATCCCAGGACCGGCGATGAAGGTGCCGGCGCTCGCCAATCCTCCCGCAATGACCAACGCGACGATGATCCCCCCTAAGCCTCTGCCCGCAGCGTAGAACTCCTCTTCGTACTTCGAGATGGGGACCTTCTCCACGATTCGATAGGACCATATCCCGATGGCGATGAGCACCGCAGTGTAGGCGAAGAAGGAGAGGGTTGCTGGGTTCATCTTCTTTCCTCCTTTTGACCTCCATCATCGTCGGTTAAGGGGATGTCCGGGATGAACCTTTCCGCCACGAAGATGAGCAGTATCACGAAGAAGAGGGGGACTACGATGTTTCCGATGGCAACCCAGCGGGGAAGACCGAAAAGATACGGTTTTGTCCCCAAAAGATAGGAGGAGCCGAGAAGGACAAGGAGATAAAGGCTGAAATAGCACCAGGCTAAGAGGAAGACCTTCCGGGCTACCTTGAGCCTTCCCGTCTCGTTAAATTTTCCCTCAAGCTTGCCCTTTTCCTTATTCATTTTATCCCCTCTTTTGGAACCCTTTTTCTCCTCTTGCTATAAGGAGTGACTATGAGCCAATTTTCACTTATTATAGATGAGTTTCATTGGGAGGATAAAGCCTAAAAATGAAGGTATCCCCATTTAGGGGATTTATGGAATGAAGGGATACCCGGTGAAGGAGGGGAGAGGAGGTTATCTCCCGAAGCGGGGGTTGATCACATTGCTGTAGATGGAGCCGAAGGTATAGCTGAAGCCGATGGAGATCCGATAATCGTAGCTCGTGGCAAGCTCCTTTCTCCTTAGAAGGATTTCCTCCAGACTCACCCCACCCTTGGGGAGGGAGAGCTGATCGTGGATCCGGGAGTACCTGCCCCAGATATCGAGGGATAAGCCCTTGAAAATCCTGAAGGAAAGGTTGCACCGAATCCTCACCCGGTTCTTGCTTAAATCTTGAAGGTAATGGGACCCCTCAACCGAGGTATCCACCGTTCCCCAGGGCTCCTTGAGCTCCAGAGTAAGGGAGAGGGCTTGGGAGAACAGCCTTTCCTGTAATTTCTCAAAGATCGTCTCCTCGTTGTATTTTCTATAATCATATCCCACCCGATAGAGGACCCTTAGCTGTCTCCTGGTCGATTCCGAGTAGGGGAAGAAGTTGTACTCGATTGCCGGGGCAGGGTTGATGGAGTAGTTTATATTGCTGTAGGTGGAGCTGAAAACGGAGAAGAAGAGCCCGGCGGACCAATGTTCGTTTATGCTTTTTACGAATAGGCCATCGAACTTCATAGTCCTGGAGTAACTTTTGATCTTCTCGTCGTCTATGTTGAACTCGTCAGTATTCAGATTGCTCCAGATACCCATCTGGATCTTCGCCTCCGGCGTCACCCTGTTGGCGGAAAAATCGAGCGATAGAAATTTCGAACTCTTCATCTTCTCACCGCTGACACTGCCCCGCATCCCGATGTTGAACACCCAGAAGTCCCATCTGTCCTTTACTGCGGTGGGCTCCACCTTCTCTTTGAATTGGACATCGATCCCCTCGGAGATCGGGGTTCGCGCCACATAGGGGACAAGACCCATCTTCAGCACCCGGACCAGCCCCCTTCTCCTTTCGTCCTCGGTGTTGGTCTTAAGGGAGATGTATTTCAGGGTATTGTTGAGGTCCTTGTACTCACCCTTGCCGATGAAGGCGATGGTGTATTCCATTCCTCCGCTTCCGGTCCGCTGGGTGGTGATCAGGATGTGGACATCCGCCTCCTTCCGGTCCCGAACATAGTTGACGAAGGTGATCTCGTTCCTGATATAATCGTAATCCACGCCCCAGCCACGAGAGTCGATGAGCACCTTGGGAGCCTTCTCCTTTAGTTTCTCGAGGTCGGGTTTAGCCTCTTGGGAATAACCGTTTGGGATATACATAAAAAGAAACAGCAGGGGAAGGAAAAGGATAATCTTAGGGTATCTCTTCATATCATTCACTCCTTATTAAAAATCGAAATAGCCCGGTTGAGGCTCATTTTCAATTTTAGTTAAAGATCTCGGCTACCCACCATAAGATAGCTTACTTTTTCCTTCTCTATTTAGCAAGAACTTTCATATTCTAAGACGATGCCTAAAGGGAAAAAGCCAATTTTCGGGACGAGTTTTTTGCCTTCTTGGCGGTGTCCCTTTTCTGGTAGATGGTTCATCCCGGCGATGTAGGGACAGGGCTTGCCCCTGTCCGAAAGAAGACGGCGCTCCTTATCCTGGATGCCCCACATCCTAAGGGATAATTTAGTTGATTTTTTTCTTGACTTATCTCTCTTCTTTTTATAAGCTTTTATCAGAATAACTAAACAAGGAGGGTTTTGAGATGTTTAAAGGGAGAGGGATGAGGGTTATATTGGTTTCGGTTTTGGTCCTTCTTCTCGCGGTGGGCGGATTCGCTCAGGTGAAGATGATGAAGATGAAGAAGATGGCGGTGAAGAAGGCAGGTTGTGCTGCTGGCTATCTCAAGACCTTGGCGAGTGGCGTGACCATCGGAGCGGGGAAGGAGTATCGCTATATCACCTCTGGGGGGAAGCCGTTCGATGTGAGCAGGTATAACTACCTCCACATCATCGTGGGAAGGAAGGCGAAATCGGTTGCCAACCTCGAGATAACCGTTTTGTTATCCGTTTCCGTGCCTGCTGGTGCCCTTCTCATCCGGGAGTATACGAACTGCGAGAACAGAACGAGGAACAGCTTCACTGTGCGTCTTCCCTCGAACTACAACAAGACCGCCTATGTCCTTCGGGTGCCGGTGATCGCCCCGATGCTCTACGATGTGATCGTGAAGAACAGGGGGGACGAAGGATATAGACGATGTCCATGTGATCCTTTTTGCCAAATAAGACATCGCATCGTTTTTTCCTCCCCGGGGCTCGAGAAGAGCCTCGTTTTTTATCCCTAAAAGGAGCAAAAATAAGCACCCACGCGGGGTGCCTATTTATGGCGATTTTTTTGATTTTTCTCCCTTTTAACTGATAAGCGGTGATAGATAATTTAGGGCATATAATCTATTTTAGGTGATATCCTCATTCTCCTCGGTAGCAGATAGATTATAACTCTCCCCGAACCCCGGTATTTTCATCCCTCTTTTCTTGTTTTTTATTTTGTGGTATAAAATAAATAATAAGTTCTTATATCTCAAATTAAGGGAGAGGGTGAAATGACTGAATATAAAGAATATAGAGAATTTTTGAGGAGTATTATTAACAGAATTGAAGAGATAGAGAAAAATTATGAAGACGCTGATGACGAACATCATGCCTTCGATTATCTAATCGCTGAATTGTTTGAGACTACAGATGAGGAAAGAGGGTTTGTTTTTACAGATAGACCTTATGATCAGGGGATAGATTTTTATATTGCTGATCCTGATTCTCATTATTACGGTATTTATCAATGTAAGTTTCCCAGTTTAGATACCTTGGAAAAAACCCCAAATAAACCACAGACTTTTGGTAAAGAAGCAGTGTATGAGTTAAGGGGAGCAATTAGTTACTTGTTAGGCCCTGTCCCTGCAGAAAGTGCAAAGGAAGAGATAAAGAGTTTAAGAAGCAATATTAAGAGAGAGATAAGGGATCGGGAGGGAGATGAATTAGAGCTGAACTTCACCTTAACTGTATTTGGAGAGCTAACCAAAGATGCTGAGGAAGAGTTTAAGAGATTAAAGGAGGAGTATAGAGATGATAAAAATATAAGAATTAAATTGCTTCAATGGCGCGATATTATTGAAGAACTAAGCCCACCTAAAAAGAAAGGTGAGATAAAGATTTCTTTAGACATAGAGGAAAAATCATATTCAGGATTTAGTGATTATTGCTATTGTTTGGCTTATGCGACTGGCGTTTATAAAGCGTTTGAGGAGGATAAATGGGATCTATTTGATTTGAATGTCAGGTATGAGTTGAAAAACTCAAGAGTTAATAAGAAGATAATAAATACATTAAAATCAAGTAAAAGGAAAAAGTTCCATCATTATAATAATGGTATTTTGATAGTAGCGAGTTCTTACAAATGCTCCGACGACAAGAGAAAAATTACTCTTAAAGATCCTCAGATTATCAATGGCTGTCAGACGGTGGTTTCTATTTGGAGAGCTTATGGAGATCTATCGGATGATGAAAAGAAACAATTTGATAAAGAGTGTAAGGTCCAGGTTAAGATAATAAAGCTCGAGGATAAAACCAAAGATTTGATAAATGAACTGGTTATTACTACCAATTATCAGAACCCTATGTCCCCTCGGAACTTAAAGTCAAATTCAAGAGAACAAAGAGAGATAAAGAAAAAATTCTATAATTTGCCTTTCAAATGGTTTTACCAAAGAAAAGACGGGGAGTTCGAAGGATTAAAAACCATCAGGGATAGAAATGTTAAATTAAGTGATTTTAAGGGTGAGACGAAAGATCGAGTTGTTGATAATAAGGAGTTGGCAAAAGCCTGGTATTCTTTTATCGGTTTCTCACATAGGACTACAATGGGCGTTAAACTCTTTGAGAAAGATGACCTTTATAACCAAATTTTTCTCTTTGTTCCTAAGAAGAAGCATTGGGACCTGCTAACAAACCCTGAAAGGGAGATATGTTTTTCCAAGGATGCGTTTGAAGAAGGAACTCCAGATGCAGAGCAGTATTTACTTGCTTATTTGATATATAAATTTGTCAGGGAGTACACTGTTTCCCCC
>JAGGZT010000055.1 GCA_021161905.1 Acidobacteriota bacterium
GTCCCCGTGTGGCCGGTCACCCTCTCAGGCCGGCTACCCGTCATCGCCTTGGTGGGCCATTACCCCACCAACAAGCTGATGGGCCGCGGGCCCCTCCCCAGGCGGCAGCTTGCAAAGCAGAGGCCACCTTTGATCCCCACCACCTAGGTGGCGGGGATGTTATGCGGGATTAGCCCCCCTTTCGGAGGGTTATCCCCCACCCGGGGGGTAGGTTACCCACGTGTTACTCACCCGTTCGCCACGCTACTCGCTCCCCGAAGGGAACTTTCGCGTTCGACTTGCATGTGTTAGGCACGCCGCCAGCGTTCGCTCTGAGCCAGGATCAAACTCTCCAGTTAAACCTTTAAAGCCCTTTCGGGCTTTCCTTCACCACTAGAGAGCTATTCGGCTCAGGAAGTAAGGCGTCGCAAGGACACTCCCTATTTAATTGTCAAAGAACAGTGACAATCTTTTATATTAACTGCTCACTCTTCAATTGTCAAGAGGATTTTGAGCGCCGAATTGATTAACTTCTCCAAAGAACCACCGCTAAATATAAATCCCAAAATCCCGCTTGTCAAGGGGATTTTTGCTCAATTTTCAATTTTAAAAAACGCCTCTTCCCCACCCGGATGAGCAACTCCCTCGGCTCGGCAAAGGATAGAGCGAGGCTCGGCTCCACTACCCGTTCTCCATCGAGGTAAACCCCACCTTGGGCTATCAGCCTTCTTCCCTCGGAGTTCGATGAGGTGAGCCCAAACTCGACAAGAAGCTTTACCAAAGGAACCTCCTCGCCCCGCGCCTCGATCACTCGCTCCGGTATCTCCGAAGGTAGCTCCCGCTCCCGGAAAACCCGGTTAAACTCTTCCTCCGCCCTCTCCGCTTCCTCCCTCGAGTGGAAGTCGGCTATTATCAACTTGGCAAGCCGAACCTTGAAGTCGCGCGGGTTCGCCCCCTCCTCTACCTCCTTCCTCATCCGCTCGATCTCCGCTAAGGACACATCGGTCACCAGCTCGTAATAACGCCACATCAGCTCATCGGATATCGACATCACCTTGCCGAATATCTCCTTCGGCTCCTCATCCACCCCAATGTAGTTCCCAAGCGACTTGCTCATCTTCTCCTTGCCATCTATCCCCTCAAGCAAAGGAAGGGTAATGACGATCTGGGGAGGAAGCCCATACTCCCGCTGGATATCCCTTCCCACCAGCAGGTTGAACTTCTGATCCGTACCCCCCATTTCCACATCGCACTCAAGCGCCACTGAATCATAAGCCTGACACAGAGGATAGAGAATCTCATGGACGAAGATCGGTTTCCCCTCAGCCAGCCGGGTGGCGAAGTCATCCCGCTCGAGGATGCGAGCCACCGTATACTTCGAGGCAAGTCGGATAAACCCCTCGGCATCGAGCTTCCCCAACCAACGGGAGTTGAAATCGACCACCGTCTTCTCCGGATCGAGGATCTTGGAGAACTGCTTCTTATAGGTAGCGGCGTTCGCCAACACCTCCTCCCGAGATAGGGGGGGCCTCGTCTTCTTCCGTCCCGAGGGATCCCCTATCAACCCAGTGAAATCCCCGATGAGGAAGATCACCGTATGACCCATATCCTGAAAATGTTTCATCTTCCTAAGAACAACCGTATGTCCCAGATGAATGTCGGGTGCTGTTGGGTCGAAACCCACCTTCACCTTAAGGGGAACCCCCGTCTCCCGGGAGCGCTTGAGTCGTTCCCTGAGTTCATCCTCCTGGATGATCTCCTCCGTCCCCTTCTTTATGTAAAGGAATTCCTCCTCCAATGATAGATCCTTCTTCATCCCACACATCCCTCTTACTTCTTCCAGATTACCCTTTTCCCCCTAACCTCAAGCCTTCCTTCGGCGAAGAGACGAATGGCTTCAGGGTAGATCTTATGCTCCTCGACAAGCACCCTTGCCGCTAAGGTTTCCTCCGTATCATCATCGAGCACCGGCACCACCGCCTGAATGATGATGGGACCAGCATCCACATCCTCGGTCACGAAATGAACGGTGCATCCTGAAAACTTCGCTCCCGATTCAAGAACTCGATTATGCACATTGAGACCGGGAAAGGCGGGAAGGAGGCTTGGGTGGATGTTCATTATCCTACCCGGGAACTCCCTGATAAAAGTAGGTGAAAGAATACGCATAAAGCCAGCGAGACATACAAGCTCCACCCCCCGCGATTTGAGCTCGGATACGAGCGCCCGCTCGAAATCCTCCCTGCTGGAGAACTTCTTATGATCGATAACCGCTACAGGAATACCAAAAGCCTCCGCTTTCCTTATCCCCGGCGCTTCTGGTTTATTGCTGATCACCACCACCACTTCGGCTGGGATCTCGTCCGCCTTCGCCTTCCTCACGATCGATTCCATATTGGAGCCCCTGCCCGAGATGAGGATCCCTACCTTCACCTTACCCTCTGACATAACGAACGCCTCCCTTCCCAAGTACTATCCTGCCGACATTATAACAACGCTCCCCGTATCCCGCAATATGAGACCTCACCTCCTCCTCCCTATCCGGAGAGATGACAAGGATCATCCCCAGCCCCATATTGAAGGTGCGGAACATCTCCTCCTCAGGCACATTGCCGATCTCGGCAAGGAGGGTGAAGATTGGAGGAACTTCCCAGCTTCCAAGCACGATCTCGGCGGACAAGCCAGGAGGAAGAACCCGGGGGAGATTGCCCGGTATCCCCCCGCCGGTAATGTGAGCGAGGGCGTTTATCTTCCCCGAAAGAACGAGCTCCCTCAAAGGGGCGAGATAGCTTTTATGGGGGGCAAGGAGTTCTTCAGCAAGCGTCCTTTTAAGCTCGGGAACGAAGGTGTCCACCTTCCATCCCTTAACCTCGAAGAGGAGCTTTCGTGCCAAGGAGAAACCATTGGTGTGAAGACCGGCGGAGGGAAGGCCGAGAAGGAGATCCCCTTCCTTCACCTTCTCGCCGGTGATGAGGAGCGGGCGATCGACCATCCCCACAATGAAACCTACAAGATCGTACTCCCCAGGGGCATAAAACCCCGGCATCTCCGCTGTCTCTCCACCGATCAAAGAACACCCCACTTCCTTACATCCCCGGGCAATGCCGGAGACGATATCCTCGATCACCTTGGGGGCGAGCTTTCCCACCGCAATGTAATCGAGGAAGAAAAGGGGCAGCGCCCCCTGACAAAGAATATCGTTCGCTGAATGAGCTACCAAATCATAACCCACAGTATTATGAATACCGGTGAGAAAGGCTATCTTGAGCTTGGTGCCCACCCCGTCAACGCTGGAGACAATGACCGGCTCCCGAAACCGGGAGAGATCGGGGAGAAAAAGGGCGCCGAAGCTTCCAATCCCCTTGAGCACCGAAGGGGTAAAGGTGGAGGAAGCGATCTCCTTTATCCGGGAGACCGCCTGTTCGGCAGCATCGATATCCACCCCGGCATCCCGATAGGTAAGAGAGGGTTTCTTCCTCTTCTTCTCCGCCATTTCCTCCTCCATCAGCCTCCGAAAAGGAAGAGTTGATTGTTCCGAAACCGGGGGAAGGGAACAGGGTAACATCCGGTGAAGCAGGCGGTGCAGAATTTATCCCGATTTTCCGAGACCGCGTCGAGCATATCCTCGAGGGAAAGATAGGCGAGGGAATCCGCCCGAAGATACTTCCTTATCTCCTCCACCGTATGGGAGGAGGCGATGAGCTCCTTCCTCGTCGGGGTATCTATCCCATAATAACAGGGGGAGATTATCGGAGGACTGCTGACGCGCATATGGACTTCGGACGCCCCGGCAGAGCGAACCATCGTGACGATCTTTCTGCTCGTCGTCCCCCTCACTATGGAATCATCGACCAAGATCACCCGCTTCCCCTTTATGACCGAACGAAGCGGGTTGAGCTTCACCCGTACCCGGAAATGCCTTATCTTCTGCTTCGGTTCAATAAAGGTCCTTCCCACATAGTGGTTCCTTATCAGGGCGAACTCAAGCGGTATCCCCGACTCCTTGGCATAACCCTGAGCAGCATAAACGCCGGAATCGGGGACGGGAACTACTATATCGGCGGGTATAGGAGCGGTGCGAGCAAGCTTCCTTCCCAATCTCACCCGGACCTCGCTCACCCAGTGCTCGAAGATGTAGGAATCCGGTCGGGCAAAGTAGATAAGCTCGAAAATACAGAAGGAGGGTGATACCTTAGGGAATGGATGAAGCTCTTTCAGCCCATCGGGATCAACAACCACCACCTCGCCCGGCTCAAGCTCCCTTATCATCTTCGCTCCGATAAGATCAAAGGCACAGCTCTCCGAGGCGAAAACGAAGGCATCATCCCGTTTTCCGAGAAGAAGGGGCCGAAAGCCATGAGGATCACGAACAGCGATAAGCTTCTCCCTGGTGAGGAAAAGAAGGGAATAAGCCCCCTTCACCTGGGAAAGGGCATCGATCACCGCGGAGAGAAGGTCTGGCTCCTTCGACCGGGCTATGAGATGAAGGATGACCTCGGAATCGGAAGTGGTAACGAATATGGAGCCCAATCGCTCAAGCTCATCCCTTATCGGACCCACATTGATCAAGTTCCCATTATGAACCAGGGCTATCTCCCCTCGGTAGCCCGAGGAGTAAAGGGGCTGGGCGTTGAGAATGCTCGACTCTCCGGCAGTGGAATAACGGACATGGCCTATAGCAGAGGAACCGGGAAGACGGGCTATCTTCTCCTCATCAAACGCCTCGGCAACCTGTCCCATACTCTTCTCTAAATGAACCCTAAGCCCATCACTGCTCGCGATGCCAACGCTCTCCTGCCCCCGATGCTGAAGGGCATATAGCCCGAGATAGGTGAGGTAAGAGGCATCAGGATGCCCATAAACCCCGAACAAGCCGCATTCGTGCTTTAAACCCTTCTCCGGAAACATCAACGCCCCCTACTAATAAACTGGGGAAGAAATTCCTCCCATCCCTTGCGAAGAAAAGAGAGACCAGTATCGATGAGAATCCTTCCTCCAGAGGCTATTCGCAGTCTCTTTCCCCCAACCCTTCCGATCACCTCGAGGGGAATCCTTTTCTCCTCCGCCAGCTTGAATGCCTCCCCGAGATTCTCCCGGGGAAGGGAGATGATAACCCGGGATTGAGACTCGCCGAAGAGAAGCCCATCTGCACGGAAGGAAGGAGAAGGAAGCTCAACCTCCGCCCCCAACACCTCTCCTGAAGGAAGAAAACCGCATTCAGCGAGGGCGGTCGCAATCCCCCCCTCCGAGACATCGTGAACCGAGGAAAAAAGCCTCCTCCCTATCCCCTCCCTCAAGAGGGCACCAAGTCTTCCCTCAAGAACGAGGTCGAGCTCTGGCGGTTTTCCCTTCTTCAGCTTGTGGATCAACTTAAGGTATTCGCTTCCTCCAAGCTCCTCACGGGAGATATCCCCGAGAAGGATGATCACATCCCCCTCATGCTTGAACCAGGGGGTGGCGTGTATCTCCATATCGGGCAGGAGCCCCACCATAGCGATTATCGGGGTGGGATCGATCGCCTTCTCCCTGGTTTCGTTGTAGAAGCTCACATTGCCGCTTACCACCGGCACCCCCAAAGCAAGGCAGGCGTTCCTTATTCCCTCTATTCCCTTAACGAACTGCCACATCACCTCAGGACGCTCCGGGGAGCCATAATTCAGACAATCGGTGAGACCGATCGGCTCCGCCCCAACACAAGCCAAATTCCGTGCCGCCTCAGCCACGGCGATCGCCGCCCCCAGCTCAGGATCGAGATAGGTGTAAGTCGAATTTCCATCAACGGTAATGGCGATCCCCTCCTTCCTCCCCTTTATCCTGAGAAGGGCAGAATCAGCCCCGGGGCGGATGACGGTGTTTGTCCCTACCATATGATCGTATTGGGTGAAGATCCAGCTCCGCGAAGAGAGATTGGGCGAAGAAAGAAGCTTAGCCAGCACTTCGTTGTAATCGGAAGGAGGAGGTAGCTTATCGTAATCTATCTCAAGCTCATCGAGATAGCCCGGTCTCCTCATAGGTCGCTCATAGCGGGGTGCCTCATCGACAACCGCGGAAACCGGGAGCTTAGCCACCACCTCACCATCCTTCTTCAGGGTTATGGCACCATCAGAGGTAACTACTCCAATCTCCGCCGCATCGAGGCCCCATTTTCTTAATACCCGGATGACCTCCTCCTCGTAGCCTCGCTTAACCACCAAGAGCATCCGCTCCTGCGATTCCGAAAGCATCAGCTCGTAAGGGGTCATTGCCGGCTCCCTCACCGGAACTCGGTCGAGGAAGAGCTCCATCCCCACCCCACCTCGAGAAGCCATTTCAAATGAGGAGCTGGCAAGCCCCGCCGCCCCCATATCCTGAAGGGCGATCACTCCAGGGCTCCCGCTAAGCTCCATTACTGCCTCGAGGAGGAGCTTCTCATAGAAGGGATCCCCCACCTGTACCGTGGGTCTTTTCTCCTCTGCCTCCTCATCGAATGAGGAGCTGGCAAGAAGTCCTGCTCCGTGGATCCCGTCTCTTCCCGTCTTCGCCCCGATATAGAAAACCGGGTTTCCCTCACCTTCCGCCTTTGCCTTTATGATCCTTTTAGGATCGACCAAGCCGATGGTGAAGGCGTTGACCAGAATATTCCCGTTATATGAGTGATCGAAGTAAACCTCTCCTCCTACCGTGGGGATACCCATACAATTGCCGTAGTCGGCGATGCCCGCTACCACCTGTTCCAAGAGGTATCTCGTCCTCGGATGAGAGGGATCGCCAAAACGAAGGGAATTGAGCGAGGCAATAGGCCTCGCCCCCATAGTAAACACATCGCGGAGAATACCCCCAACACCGGTCGCTGCCCCCTGATAGGGCTCGATGTAAGAGGGATGGTTGTGGCTCTCTATCTTGAAGGCAAGGGCAAGATCCGAATCTATCGCCACCACGCCAGCGTTCTCCCCCGGTCCCTGAAGCACCCTGGGAGAGGTGGTGGGAAGCCTTTTAAGATAAACTCGAGAGCTCTTATAACTGCAGTGCTCGCTCCAGAGCACGGCGAAGATACCAAGCTCGGTGTAATTGGGCTTCCTCCCGAGAAGCTCGATGATCCGGGAAAACTCCTCTTTGGTAAGCCCCTCCCTTAATGCATCCTCTACTGTTATCTCCCTCTCCTTCCTCATCTTTAACGCTCCTTGAGCCATTCGACGACCGATTCGAAGATAAGCCTCCCCTCATCACCACCTAAAAGGGGCTCCGAAACCCGTTCCGGATGAGGCATCATCCCGAGAACATTTCCCTTCTCGTTCACCACCCCAGCGATGCCGTTTAAGGCGCCATTCGGATTCGCCTCGGGGGCGAGTTCACCATCCTCATTCACATAACGGAAAACCACCCCCTCTCGCTCTTCGAGCCGGTGCAGTTCATCCTCTTCGAGGTAGAAATTCCCCTCCGCATGGGCGATCGGTATCCGAAGCACCCTCCCCTTTTTAAGCTTTTTGGTAAAGGGAAGATCATCTCGTTCCACCCTGATAAAGACATCCTTGCAGATGAACTTAAGGTTCTTATTCTTGAGCATCACCCCGGGAAGAAGACCCGCCTCTTGAAGTATCTGAAAGCCGTTACAGATACCGAGAACCAAACCGCCCTTCTCCACAAAGGAGACGATCTCCTCCATAATCGGGGAAAAGGAGGCGAGCGCCCCTGCTCGGAGATAATCGCCGTAAGAAAAGCCGCCGGGAAGGATGACACAATCCGCCCCCCTTAAGTCCCGATCCTTGTGCCAGAGGAAAAAGACCTCCTCCTTAAGCACCTCCTTAAGCACATAATAGGTATCATAATCGCAGTTCGTTCCGGGAAAAACCACCACCCCAAACCTCATCCTTCCCCCTCCGATATCTCAAAATGGACGCTTTCTATCACCGGGTTTCTAAGCACCTTATCCGAGAGCTCCGCTACCAATTGTTCCGCTTTCTCCTTATCAGAAAGATCCAAAAGGAGCTCGAAGAACTTCCCCTGCCGTACTTCACGAACCCCCTGATAGCCGAGATCGGCAATGACCTTCCCGATCGCCTTTCCCTGTGGGTCGAGAACCCCCTTTTTCAGAGCCACATAAACCCTTGCTTTAAAGAGCGGCACCTTCTCCTCCCTTTTTTCTTTCTCGATCTCACCCTCCTTTTTCATCCCCTTTCCCCTCAAGGATCACCGTCCTTATGGGGAAGGGGATCTCAATCCCCTCTTCGGCAAACCGCTTATTGATAAGGGTGTTTATCTTGTCCTGAGCATCGAACCCCTTTCTGTAATCCTCCACCCAGAAGGTGAGCTGAAAGATGAGGGCGGAATCTCCAAACTCAACAAAATGAACCCGCGGTGGGGGATCGTTGAGCACCTCGGGGAAGCTTTCCGCTGATTCTATCATCACCCGTTTTACCTTCTCCACATCGGAGCCATAAGCTACGCCCACCCTTATCCTTCTCTTTATCCTCTTGTCGGGGAAGGTATGATTGACCAGGATTGAACCCACTATCTGGGAGTTGGGGATGATCAATATCGTATGATCGAAGGTAGCGATCCTGGTACTCCTCATTCCGATATCAACCACATCCCCCACCTGACCGGTGGAGAGCTCAATCCTATCCCCCACTCGAAAGGGACGATCGATCATAATGAGGAAGCCGGAGATCATATTCTCCAGCATATCCTTAGCGGCAAGACCTATGGCGAGCGAACCCACCCCAACCGAGACCAGGATGGAGGAAATATCCTTGCCAAAATGCTGAAGCACAACTATGAGAGCGATGACTGAAATTATGATCACCGTAATCTTTTCGAATAAGGGGATAAACTCCTTCGCCACCTCCTCAGCACCCCTCCTCTTCAACCTCTCTTTATACCAGTAGAAGATCACATGGAACACCCGCATCAAGGCGTAGGAGAAAATAGCCACCCCGAGTACATAAACCAAGTCGTCAAGGAGATCAATGTACTTCACCTTAACCGGGAGCCGGCGAAGAGCAAGGTAAACACCGATTATAACGAGAACCGCCATAATCGGCTTTCTCACCGTGGCTAAGATCTCGTCATCGAGACTGGTACGCGTCCTCCGGGCTATCCGCATCAATACCCCGGTGAGAAAGTAGGAGAAGAGCCTCGCCAAGATGAGAAAACCGAGAAATATACCTAAGGAGATGGCTAACGATTGAACATCCTCGCTGGCTAAAAACTCCAATAGCCTGTTAGCCATAAGTCACTCCTCCCCAAAAACTCGGCGGAATATGTAGTCCACATAGTTCAGTGAACTCGTAAGATCAAATATCTGGGACAACTCATCAGGGGGAAGATGGGAGGTAATCTCCTCATCCTGGGAGACCAAGGGGAAAAAATCGAGCCCCTTCTCCCAAGCCTCCATCGCCCGCCGTTGAACAAGACGATAAGCCTCGCTCCGGGTAAGCCCCTTTTCGATGAGGGCGAGGAGAAGCCTCTCAGAAAAGATCAGCCCTCGGGTAAGATAGAGGTTCTCCTTCATCCTCTCGGGATAGATACGAAGTCCCTCGATGACCCTGGCGAGCCTTCGGGTAAGATAGTGGACCAAGGTGGTGGAATCGGGAATTATTATCCGCTCGACAGAGGAATGGGAGATATCCCGCTCGTGCCAGAGGGGGATGTTCTCCAGCGAAGCCAAAGCGTTCGCCCGCACCACCCGGGCAAGCCCCGATATCTGCTCGCAGGCTACCGGGTTCCTCTTGTGGGGCATTGCGGAAGAGCCGGTCTGCCTCCGAGAGAAAGGTTCCTCCATCTCTCGAACCTCGGTCCGTTCGAGATGCCTTACCTCAAGGGCAAACCTCTCGAACGAGGAGGCTAATATGGCAAGGGAGGTGAGGTATTCCGCATGGCGATCGCGCTCTATTATCTGGGTGGATATCGGCTCTGGCGAGAGCCCCAGCTTCTCCATCACCTTCTCCTCCACCTCTGGTGGAAGATGAGCGAATGTCCCTACCGCTCCGGAGATCTTGCCGTAGCTTATTCCATCAACCGCCCTTCGGAAACGAAGGGTACCCCGCTTAAGCTCCGTATACCACCAGGCGAACTTAAGGCCAAGGGTGATCGGCTCCGCATGGACACCATGGGTTCTGCCTATCATCACCGTGTGCTTATGTTCGAACGCCTTGGACTTGATTACCCGGGAAAGCCGTTCCAGTTCCGCCAGAATAACCTCACCCGCTTCCTTCATCAACAGGGCAAGCGAGGTATCCAAGACATCGGATGAAGTAAGCCCGAAATGGAGAAAACGGGCATCAGAACCTACCACCTCCTCGATACTCTTGATGAAAGCGACCACATCGTGCTTCGTTTCCTTCTCTATCTCAGCGATCCGCTCTGGAGAGATCACCGCTTTCTTCCTGATGGTGGAAACCGCCTCCTCGCTGACCTTCCCCTGCTCGGCAAGAACCTCCAGCACTGCCAATTCCACCTTGAGCCACTTCGTAAACTTGTTCTCATCCGACCAAATCTTTTCCATCTCCGGGGTGGTGTAGCGAGGTATCATCAGCTCCTCCTTTAAATTTCGATTAACTGGGTTGGTCTATCCTGATGAGCAAGGATTACCCTTGGGGAGACACCGGAAAGCGAAGAAAGGGCAAGCCGGGACGAGAGAAGAGCGAGTTCAGGGTAGTTGTTCACCTTGGAGATGTGGGCAAGGAGGAGAAAACGAAGCCTGGGCGTTGCTACCTCCCGAAGCATCGAAGCGAGCTCCTCGTTGGAAAGATGCCCCAATCTGCTCGCCACCCTCTGCTTCAAAGAGGGGGGGTAAGGTCCCTGACGCAGCATCTCGGTATCATGGTTCGCCTCAAGGATGAGGGCGTCCGCTCCAGAAAGCCTCTCTTTCACCAACCGGGAAGGAGAACCAAGATCAAGAGCAATTCCTACCTTGACTCCGTTTTGCGAGAGGAGGAAACCAACGGGATCAGCAGCATCGTGGGGAAGAGAGAAGGGATGGATATTAATCTCACCTATGGAAAAATCCTCACCTGCTTCGATTATCTCAAACCCATAAACCCGAGCTCTCGCCACTCCCCAGGCATCCTTGGTCCCTGCGGTGAGATAAAGGGGGATCCTATACCTCCTCGAAAAAAGAGCTGCTCCCCTTATATGATCCTGATGTTCATGGGAGATGAGAAGGGCGGTGATATCATCAGCGGAGATGTCGAAGAGGGAAAGCCTCCTCACCATCTCAGCACAGCTAAAGCCGGCATCGATGAGGATATTTACCCTTGGGGAAGAAAGAAGTATAGCATTGCCACTGCTTCCACTTCCGAGAACCGAGAGTCTCAACGAAGCCCTTTTCCCCTCCATCCTACTTCCTTCCTGTATGTCCAAAACCACCCTCCCCCCGCTTACTCGGCGGAAGCTCATCAACCAAAGAGAGCCTCGCCTTCGCCACCGGCACAATGACCAGCTGGGCTATCCTATCCCCCCGGTGTACGGTAAAGGGCTTTTCCCCTAAATTAACCAATATCACTCCCAGCTCTCCTCGATAGTCGGAATCGATCGTCCCTGGGGAGTTAAGAAGCCCCACCCCAAACTCCCGAGCAAGCCCGCTTCGTGGCCTTACCTCTCCCTGATAACCAGGGGGGATAGCTAAAGAGAAGCCAGTTGGGATATATGCTCTTCCTCCCGGGGGGATTACTACCTCATCCTTCACCGCAGCCCGGATATCAAGACCGGCACTTTCCGGAGTAGCATAAGAGGGTAAGGGAATATCCTCCGACCCCGGACTCCTCTTTATCATAAGCTTTACTCTGAATCGAACGAAATTCCCCCTTATGCGCCTGACCAACGACTGAAGGGTCCTCTCTATCCTCATCCTGAACAGCTCTTCCCCTCACCTTAGCAGATGAGCTCATCATTGTCAATTTCTATCCCGGAGACATCCCCCAAGGCGAGAAGAGCAAGCCTTTTCCCCGAAAAGAGCTCCCTTGCTACAGAAAGAAGCTCATCTTGGGAAACCGCCTCTATCATAGAGATGATCTCATCCAAGCTGAGATTCCTCTTTAGATAGATCTCCTCCCGGGCAAGCTTGGACATCCTGCTTCCACTCTCCTCGAGCGAAAGCATCAGGCTTCCCTTAAGATGAGCCTTGGCTAAGGCAAGCTCCTCTTCGGTCGCCCCCTTTTCGATAAACCTCCTTATCTCGTCCAAGATAAGAGAGAGCGTTCTTTTTAGCTTATCCGGACTTACTGCGGAATAGACCCCGAATACTCCCGAATCCCGATAGGCGGAGACGAAGGAATAAACGGAATAGGCAAGCCCCATCTCCTCTCTTATCTTCTGGAAAAGGCGGGAGCTCATCCCCCCACCTAAGATAAGGTTCAAAAGGGCGGTAGGATATCGCTCCTTGCTCCCCTGAGGAAAGGAACTCGTGCCCAAGATGAGGTGGACCTGTTCCAACCTCTTTCGGGAAACCAATCTTATCTCGCTCTTCGGCGTAGGTTTAGGAAAGCGATCAAGCGGGGGCTTTTCCCCAAGCCCTTCGAAATAGCTTCTCGCCAGCGCTACCACCCGGGAATGGTCCACATTCCCCGCAGCCGAAACTATCACCCGGGAGGGGGCGACCATCCGCCTGAAATAGGAGATGATATCCTTCCGCTCTATCTGGGATACGCTCTTTTTATTGCCAATGATGGAACGACCTAAAGGATGACCGGGAAAAAAAGAAGAAAAGAAGAGGTCGTGAGCGAGTTCGTCTGGGCTATCCTCGACCATCTTTATCTCTTCAAGGATCACCCCTCGCTCTCGCTCTACCTCCTCCTCAGGGAATAGGGGATTAACCAAGATATCGGCTAAGATATCGAAAGCGAGGGGGAGGTGTTCATCGAGCACCCGGGCAAAAAAACCGAGATATTCCCTGGTGGTGAAGGCATCGAGTTGACCCCCGATGCCATCCACTGCCTTCGCTATATCGAGCTGATTCCGCCTTTCCGTGCCCTTGAATACGGTGTGCTCGATGAAATGGGAGATACCAGCCAAGTCGTCCGGCTCATCCCGAGAACCAGCGGCTATGAAAACACCGATGGCGGCAGAACGCACCTCCCCCATCCGCTCGGTGATCACTCGGATACCGTTATTAAGAACCTCTCGCCTTATCATAGAGTGAGCTCAGTATTTACCTCCTCCCATCAGCCAGAGCATTATCGCCTTCTGCATATGGAGTCTGTTCTCCGCCTCATCCCAGACGGCGGATTGCTCGGAGTCTATCACTTCATCTACCACCTCTTCTCCCCGGTGGGCAGGGAGGCAATGCATAAAGATGGCATCGGGCTTCGCCTTCTTCATCAAAGCTGGGTTCACCTGATAGGGCTTGAGCTTTGCCAGCTTCACTGCCTTCTGGTCCTCCTGTCCCATCGATACCCAGACATCGGTGTAGATGACATCTGCGTCCTTAACCCCAGCGTCGATATCCTCGGTGATCTCGATCTTGGTCCCCATCTCCTTCGCTTCCTCTTCCGCCATCTTCACTATCTCCGGCTTAGGGAAGAAACCGGATGGTGAAACCACAGTGATATCCATCCCCGCCTTGGGGGCGGTGAGAAGAAGAGAATGGCAGACATTGTTACCATCACCGATATAGACGATCTTCCTCCCCTTCGTTTCCCCCTTCCACTCCATAATGGTGAAGTAATCAGCCATTGCCTGGCAGGGGTGAAGAAGATCGGTAAGTCCGTTGATAACCGGGACGGTGGAATACTCAGCGAGGTCGAGCACATCCTGATGGGCGTAGGTCCTCGCCATTATCCCATCAACATAACGGGAGAGAACCCTTGCTGTATCCGCTATCGTCTCCCCTCGTCCCAGCTGAAGGTCGCTTGCCGAAAGGTAGAGCCCAAGCCCTCCTAATTGATATATCCCCACCTCAAAGGAGACCCTGGTTCTGGTGGATGACTTCTGGAATATCATCGCCAGGGTCTTACCGGGGAGGGCATCCCTGTATTTTTCTGGATTCGCCTTAACATCCTTAGCGAGTTCGAAGAGATGATCGAACTCCTCCTTGCTCAAATCATGAACCGAAATAAAATCCCTCTTTGCCATAATGATTCACCTCCGAAAAATTGAGGGGGCAAGGCTCATCACGAGCCACATCGCCCCCTTAATTATAAACCAATATCTTCTTCACAAAGCCACTATCTGACGATCCTGGTGCCAGTTTTGCCCTCAAGGGCGTCCCAAAGCTTAGGGGCGGAGGTAATGAGCACCTCTTTTCCCGTCTCCCTGATGAAATTTATCGCCGCTCTGATCTTCGGTCCCATACTGCCGGGCGGGAACTGCCCCTCCTTCAGGTACTCCTCAGCTTCGTTTACCGTCATCTTGGGAACTGCTCTCGCAGTGGGTTTCCCGAAGTCGAGATAGACGCACTCGGCATCGGTGAGAATGATAAAAAGATCGGCGTTCACCTTCCGGGCAAGAAGAGAGGCGGTGTAGTCTTTATCGATTACCGCCTCAATACCACGGAGCATCCCCTTCTCGTCATAATAAACAGGGATGCCTCCGCCCCCGCCAGCGACCACCACCGTACCCGCCTTCACCAGGGTATTCACCGTCTCCCACTCAACCACCTCGATGGGAATGGGCGAGGCGACCACCCGACGATAGCCCCTTCCCGCATCCTCGACGATATCCCAGCCATCCTCCTTATGGTGCTTTTCCGCAACCTCCTTGGTGTAGAAGGGACCTATCGGCTTGGTCGGGTTTTTGAACATCGGATCGTTCCTATCCACCACCACCTGAGAGAGGATGACCGCTATGTTCTTACTTATACCGTTCTTCTTGAACTGGTTGTACATCGACTGGGCAAGCATATAACCCATCGATCCCTGGGACATCGCCCCACAGACATCGAGGGTGAACGGCTTCACCTTATCCTTTGCCGCCTCCACCTGAAGGAGGATGTTCCCCACCTGAGGACCGTTACCGTGAACAATGATCAGCTCGTAGCCCTGCTTGATGATCCCGATGAGACGACTACAAGCCTCCTCTGCATTCTTGAACTGCTGCCACTGATGTCCCTCCTCCCCAGCCTTGAGAATCGCATTTCCACCAAAGGCGACCAATGCAACTTTGTCTCCCATAAAGACCACCTTCCTATTTAAACCTGGCGAG
This sequence comes from Acidobacteriota bacterium, assembly GCA_021161905.1. Taxonomy (NCBI): domain Bacteria; kingdom Pseudomonadati; phylum Acidobacteriota; species Acidobacteriota bacterium. Next base: position 15,097 of record JAGGZT010000055.1, read on the forward strand.
GATCTCGGTCAGATTGGGGCTTCCTATCTCCTGAAGCTCATAGGTGACCCGAAGCGCCGGTTTGTTTATCTTGATCACCCGGCGAAGGTCGATCGGAGTGCCTATCAACACCAGATCACAATCGACCTTGTTCACCACCTGCTCCAGCTCCTTCATCTGCCTCTCGCCATAACCTAAGGCAGGAAGGAGAATGCCGATATCATATTTGGCATAAGCCTCGGCGATACTCCCGGTAACCCAGGGCCTCGGATCGACCAGCTCCTTGGCACCGAACTTGTGGGCTGCCATCACCGCTGCCCCGTACTTCATCTCGCCATGGGTGAGGGTAGGACCGTCCTCGATAGCGAGTACCCTCTTCCCCTTTATCTTCTCCCCTTCCTCAACGAAGAGGGGAGAGGCGCCATCGACCACGATCGCCTTCGGGTTGTACTTCCTGATGCTCTCCCTCACCTCCTCGATCCCTTCCCGGTCTGCAGTATCCATCTTGTTGATCACGATCACATCGGCACGGAGGAAGTTGGCAGCACCGGGATAGTAGGTGAGTTCATGCCCCGGACGATGGGGATCGGCAACCACGATCTCAAGATCGGGCTTGAAGAAGGGAAGGTCGTTGTTGCCTCCATCCCAGAGGATGATGTCCGCCTCCTTCTCTGCCTCACGGAGTATCTGTTCGTAATCCACACCGGCATAGACCACCACCCCGTTCTTGATATGGGGTTCGTACTCCTCCATCTCCTCGATGGTGCACTTCTCCTTCGCCATATCTTCAATGGTGGCAAAACGCTGGCACCGCTGAGCAACGAGATCCCCGTAAGGCATTGGATGACGGACCGCCACCACCTTCTTCCCCATCTCCCTGAGGATCTTAGCCACCCTCCTCGTGGTCTGGCTCTTGCCACAGCCGGTACGAACAGCGCAGATGGATACAACCGGCTTTTCCGACTTGAGCATCGTCGCCTCAGCCCCCATCAGTCTGAAGTCGGCACCAGCAGCGAGAACCTTCTCCCCCCGCTCCATCAGATACTGATGGGAGACATCGGAATAAGAGAAGACTACCTGGTTGATCTTCTCCCGTTTGATGAGATCGACAATTTCATCCTCAGAATAGATGGGAATACCATTGGGGTACAACTTACCCGCGAGTTCAGCGGGGTATTTTCTGCCCGAGATATTTGGTATCTGGGTAGCGGTGAACGCCACCACCTCATATGTCTCATTATCGCGGAAGTAGACATTGAAATTATGAAAGTCCCTTCCCGCAGCTCCCATTATTATCACCCGAATCCTGTCTGCCATTTTTCTCACCTCGCTATTATTTAGCCGTTAACTTCCTTTATAGCCTCTTCCAAGATATCCAAGGCTTTGTTCATCTCCTCCTCAGTAATAACCAGAGGAGGAATGAGACGAAGTACATTCCCGAAGGTACCACAGCTGATTACAATCAATCCCTTATCAAGAGCGATGCGCCGTACCTCCTTCACCCCTTCGGGATAGGGTTCTTTACCATCCTTAACCAGTTCGATTCCGATCATATAGCCCAGCCCCCGAACATCCCCGATCATCTTGTACTTCCTCTTCATATTATTCAGGCGATCATAGACCATCTCGCTTATCTTCTGCGCCCGCTCGAGGAGCTTCTCCTCACGAATCGTCTCGATGGTAGCGATAGCAGCAGCACAGGAAACAGGGTTTCCACCAAAGGTGGTGCCATGAGCACCAGGTGACCACTTGCTCATAATCTCCGGAGTCGAGGCAACCGCACTCAAGGGAAAACCAGAGGCGATGCCTTTAGCGATCGACATAATGTCGGGAACGACATCAAAATGCTCAGCAGCAAACCAACGAGCGGTACGACCAAAGCCGGTCTGGACCTCGTCGAAGACGAGCATTATCCCGTATTCATCAGCCATCTCCCGGAGCCCTTTTATGAACTCCTTGGGAGGATCGATATAACCTCCCTCACCCTGCACTGGCTCGATTATAAACGCTGCCACCTCCTCGGGATAGATCTCGTACTGGAACATCCTTCTGATGAACCCTAAACACTCCAAAGAGCAGGACTCCCGCTTCTGGCCATAAGGACAACGATAACAATAAGGATAGGGAACCCGGTAAACCTCAGGAAGAAGTGGACGATAATGGCTACGATATTTGGCACTCGAAGTGGTGACCGATACCGCAGCAAATGTCCTCCCATGAAATGCCCCTTGGAAGGAGATGATGCCAGGACGACCGGTAACATACCGGGCGAGCTTCATCGCTCCCTCAACCGCCTCGGCGCCAGAGTTGGAGAAGAAGAACATCCCGATATCACCCGGAGTAATCTCTGCAAGCATCTCAGCCAATTTGACGAACGAGTCGTAGTAATAGACGCAACCCGCGTGAATCAACTGATCTATCTGCTTCTTGGCTGCCTCGACTACCTTCGGATGTCTATGACCGGTATTCAAAACCGCGGTTCCCGCAGAGAGATCAAGATACCGCTTCCCGTCCTTCGTCTCCACATAGACCCCCTCGCCCTTTACCACCTCAAGCTGGGTATCCATCCCGAGTGCTGGGGTGATAACCTTTTTCGCCCGTTCAACTAAGTCTCCCATAAAAACCTCCTTTTTGAATTATAAAGACCAAAACCAACTATTTGATATTTCAAAAGTTAAATCCAAAAATCGTAATCCCCATTACCCTGAAAAATTAAAAAGGAGCCTCAGCACTAAGACCTCCGCTCCTTTTTAAAAACCGATTATGTCCTACCCGCTGGCGAAGTCTCACCGAGACTTCGTCCGGTTAATCTCACCCCCTTTATAGACAATTTTACTATAACAGGAGAGCATTAAACCTGTCAAGGGGAATCTTTGGCAAGAGCTGACTCCCGATATTTAAGGAGAAATCGCTCTATCTCTTGCTCGGTTGTAAAAAATGAACCCAAAGGAAGCCCTCCCTTATCTCCATGCCAATCAGACCCCCCGGTAATGAGAAGTCCCAGCTCGTTCGCCCTTTTTACAAGCTTTTTCCGTTCCTTGTCGGGGCACTGAGGATGATAAGCCTCCACCCCATCTATCCCCCGCTCTATCAGTGGCTGAAGGGCTTCAGCGATTTCATTGGGATAGGGATGCGCCCAGATAGCAATACCGGAAGCCCGATGAATAAGATCGATCACCTCCCCCGCCTCCGCCTTCTCCCGAGGGACATAAGCGGCACGGCCCCGTTTGAGATAGCGTTCGAAGGCTTCCTGAATGCTCTTTACATATCCATGCCTGAGGAGAACCCGAGCCAAATGGGGCCTTCCTATCGCTCCTTTGTTCCCCTCCGCCATCACCTCGGAGAGGCCTACCTTGAGCCCAAGTGAATTCAACTTCGCTACCATCTTCTCTATCCTATCCTCTCGAGCCCGTTGGTACCGTTCGTTAAAACGAGAGATAAGGGGAAGTTCCGGAGTTCTGAAATAGCCGAGGATATGGATATCGTGATCACCAAGAAAGGTGCTAAATTCCACCCCCGGGATAAAATCGATATCAAGCTCCTTCGCCACCTCAACCGCCTCGGCAAGTCCCCCCGTTGTATCATGGTCGGTGATCGAAATAAGGGAAAGCCCCGCATCCTTCGCCCTTCTCACCACCTCACTGGGGGAGAAAACCCCATCTGAAGCAGTACTATGAAGATGTAAATCTATCCTCATCATTGCTCCCATCAAGGGGAGGTATTGTATCACCCCAATCCCAACCTGACAAGAAAAATATATAATTAATTCTTTTTAACCTCTAATTTCAGGTTTAGCTCCTTTCTTGAATAGCTCCAAGAAGGAAGGGTATTTTCCCCGACAAAATCGAGAAGATCTATGCTCAACCAAGACGCTCTTTCATTACCATAACCAACTCTTTACGCCTCCCATTTCTTATTATCGTGAGACGCACCCTATCACCCACCCGGCGAGAGAGAAAAAGAAGCCGCAACTCCCCTGCCGAGCTCAACCTCCTTCCATCTACCGCCAGGAGGACATCTCCCCTCCTAAGGCCAGCGTCCCAGGCTGAGCTTCCCCGCTCAACATATACTACGAGGAAGCCTTCCCCTCTTCTTATCCCCAGCGCTCTCGCATAGTACTGGCTCAAAGGCCTCACCTGGAAGCCAAACCAGACCTGACGCACCCTCCCATAGCGCATCACCTCACGGAGAACCGCCTTCGCCCGGTTTATGGGAATAGCGAAACCAATGCCCATTGAGCCACCGCTTTTGGTAACGATAAAGGTATTTATACCTATCACCTTCCCTTCGGCGTTGACCAAAGGACCACCGGAGTTTCCCGGGTTTATGGCAGCATCGGTCTGGATCATATTCTGATAGATATGCTCATCGGAAGAGGAAGGGTAAAATGTGCGGTTGGTGGCGGAGATGACGCCAACGGTCACCGTCGGTTCTGGACCGGTGAGAAGATTGCCGAAGGGGTTGCCGATGGCGATCGCCCATTCGCCGATGATGAGCTTCTCCGAATCCCCAAGCTCGGCATAGGGAAGGTTCTTCCCCTTTATCTTCAGCACCGCGATATCGGCGTAGCGATCGGCACCAAGGAGCTTCGCCTCGAATTCCCGCCCATCGCTTAAGGTGACGAAGAACCTCTCTCCATCGGAGATAACATGGTGATTGGTGAGGATGTACCCTTGCCGGTTCACGATGAAGCCCGAGCCAAGCTTTGGGATCACCTCGTGATATTCCCGTCTTGGGAAGACATCGCGGAAGAAGGAGTTGAAAAATTCATCATAAAAGGGGGAAAGCTGGACCACTCGGGTCATCTCAACCGAGATGCTGACCACCGCCGGCTCAACCTTCTCCGCAGCGAGAACGATGGCGTTTCTCCTCGTCGTAGAGATGGATGCCTGTCCCCTTTCCCCTTCAAAACTCCCTGAAAGCATAAGCCCAAAAAGGAGAATGACCAGAGGGAGCCAGATGAATCTTTCCCTTCTTTTGGCATCTAATCTTTTCACTTTCATTACCCTCCTTTTTATATATCCAACACCGGTTTCCCCTTACCCAAGGGGAAAGCCGATTTGATGAGGGAAGTAACGAACCCCTTGGCTTCGAAAACCGCCTCTTTAATGGAAAAATCCTTAGCGAGAAAGTAGGATAAGGCAGCAGAAAAAGCACAGCCCGTCCCATGGGGAGAAGAGGAAAGTTTCGGGGAGGTGATGGTATCGCTCCTTTCCCCATCGAAGATTAGGTCAAGCGCCTCACCTGGGAAATGCCCCCCGGTAATGACCACAAAGCGGGGACCAAGGTCTTTTATTCTCCTTGCTGCCTTGAGCATTGAAGGATAATCGGAGATCTTGACCCCAGAAAGTGCCTCCGCCTCGGGGATATTCGGCGTCACCACATAGGCAAGAGGGAGAAGATCAGACTTAAAAAGAGAAAGGGCTGAAGAGGGAAGAAGCTCTCCTCCAGAGGAGGCGTGAAGGACGGGATCCACCACCAACTTGGGCATCGGGTGGGCTGTGAGGAAAGAGACGATTGCACAAAGGAGTTCCTCCCCTCCTACCATCCCCACCTTTCCCCCATCTATCCTCAGATCGGAGGCGATGGCTTCAAGCTCTCTTTCAACCGTCTCTTTGGGAAGGGGAAAAAAGCCGAAAACGCCTTTCGTGTTCTGGTAGGTGATGGCGGTTATCGCTCCGATCCCGTAAGCTCCCAGCCGGTTAAAAACCCGAATATCCAAACTCACCCCAGCGCCTGACACAGGGTCAAAACCAGCAATTGTGAGCAGGTTCAGCTTCATAAAATCACCTTTATCATTGGCGACGCTTAAGATAATAAACCTCCGAAACGCCGAGGAGGAAGAGAAGAATGCCCAACCCGGATACCGCTCCCCGGAAAAAGGGGTTTAGATATACCGAGGAAAGGGGAGGAAAAACGAAGAGAAAGTAATTCCTCTGCCAGATCCCGGTCCAGGGGGCGATTATCAGGAAGATACCTACATCGAAGCAATAAAGAACATAAAAGACAAAATTGAAAAGGGTGGAAAATCTCCTTCTTGATCCCATCGAATAAAATTTTACCACGAGTAAGAGGGTATGTTAAGATACCGATGGGAAATTGAAGATGAAAAGAGGAATCTACTTATTACCGTTCATTCTTGCTCTATTCCTTCCAAGAGAAGAGGGGAGCGATATAGTCTACCGGATCCAGGCGAAGTACGAGGCGATAAACAGCCTCTCCGCCCGTTTCAGCCAAACACTAATCAATAAAACCTACGATAAGAAGCTCACCGAACAAGGAAAGCTCTACATCAAAAAACCGGGCAAGATGCGTTGGGAGTATGAAAAGCCGGAGAAAAAGCTGTTCATCTCCGATGGGAAGAAGATCTACTGGTATCTGGTGGAAGATAACGAGGTTCAGATAATGGACTTCTCGACGGAGAACCCGAAGAAAACCCCTATCCTCTTCTTGATGGGAAAGGGGAACCTCCTCCGCGATTTCACCGTCATCGAGGTAGAGCTGAAAAAACCGATCGATAAGGATAGCTATCAACTGAAGCTGGTTCCCAAGGATGAGGAGGACTTCGAATATCTACTCCTCGAGGTGGAAAGAAAAAGGGCGCTGATCGAGCGGATGATAATCGTCGATCAGCTGGGAAATATCACCGACTTCATCTTCTCCGATATAAAGGAAGACCCGAAGCTTCCCGATCCCCTTTTTACCTTCACCATCCCCAAAGGGGCTGAGGTCTACCGGGTAAAGGGGAAGGGAGAATAAAGCAGGGTATAAGATGTTCAAAGCGAAGCGGGCGATTTTCCTCACCCTCGTTGTAAGCATACTCTCTGCCTTCCTCCTCGTTTCCTCGGACGATAAGGAAGGGCACCCGGTGATAATCACCGGGATGGTGAAGGACGAGGCAGGAAAACCGCTTCCTCGGATGCCGGTAGTCCTCGTTCTTGAAAGGGTGAGGTTCAAAGGTAGAGGGATACCTCCTGAGGTAGTGGAAGAAAAAACCATATCCACCACCACTGACGGGGATGGGTTCTACCGATTAGCGGCGATCATCGAGCCAAAATTCAATCGTATCCTCCTTCGGTTCTACTCGGAGCAGGGGTTCGACAAAGTGCGCTACGCCATCCCGAAGGAGATGAATATAACCTGGAGGGCGAAAAGGAGATCCGAGCTAAGATTAGACAAGGTAATCAAGGAGAACCCCCTATGGGAGAAGGTAAAAGTACTCATCGCCCGCTATGGCTATCGGTCTCCAAAGGGAAGGGTACTCCGTACCCGAGGACTACCCGATAAGACGGAAAAGGGAAACCGAGGAAAATGCGAGCTCTGGTGGTATTATGAAGAGGGGGTATGCTATCGTTTTCGCGGGGAGAAACTCGAGCGGGTATTCAAGTTCAACCCAATAAAAAAGGAAGGGCCACCAAAACCGAAGGAGAAAGGGGAAAGTGAAGTTCTCTAAAATAGAGAAGCTCGCCTCTCCTGAGCTCGAAGAGGCGGAGAGGATAATCAAGAAGATGCTAAGCGAGGAGGGAAGAGTCCTCCATCGACTGGGAGTGGATGCTTATTCCGAAAAAAGGAAAAGAGCCCGCCCCCTAACCCTTATCCTAACCGGAAAGAGTCTCGGATATAATAGGGGAAAGCTTCCCCACTACGGGGCGGTGGTAGAGCTCATCCACACCTCTACCTTGGTGCACGACGATATAATCGACAAGGCGGAGCTCCGGCGAGGAAAGCCCACCCTGAACAGGAAATGGGGTGAGGAGCTTTCCCTCCTTTTCGGCGACCAATTATTCCTTCGCGCCCTTCGTTTAGCCCTCGAGATAGGAGAGAAAGATATAACCTCCCTCATACTTAAAGGAACCCTCGAGATGATCGAAGGGGAAGCAGAGGAGAAAATCAGGGCTGGCGACCTCGCCCTCTCCGAGGAGGAATATTTGAAAACGGTGCGAAAGAAAACCGGGGCTTTATTCTCCCTCTCGGCGGAGATCGGCACCGTCCTCGGGGGAGGGGATGATGAAATGAGAAAAGCTGCTTCGGAATTCGGCTACCTCTTCGGGACCGCTTTCCAGATAGCGGATGATATCCTTGACCTTACCAAAAACGATGATGCGCTCGCAAAATCGGCGGGAAACGATCTCCCTCAGGGAAAGATCACCCTCCCTGTCATCTACCTCCTTGAGGAAGGGGGAAAAGAAGAAAGAAAGCTCATAGAAAACATTGTAAAGGAGAAAACCTATTCCTCAGTAACCAGGGAGGAGGTGATTGATGCTCTCTCCCCTGTCGCCCTGAACAGGGCATACCGTAAAGCCTACGAGCTTGTCGAGAGGGCTAACGAAAAGCTGGAAGCGGTTCTTCCCCGATCAGAGGAAAGGGAAGCCCTCTATGAGCTCACTTTTCTTATGATAGAAAGGGCGAAGGTGGGGTAAACCACCTCTAATAGTTGAGGAGGAACGATATGAACTACGGAGAGAAGATCATCGAATTAAGAAAAAAGATGAGGGAAAAACATCCCCTTATCCATCACATCACCAACTTCGTGGTAATGCACAGCACCGCAAACGGCACCATCGCCATTGGCGCCTCCCCAGTGATGGCTCATAGCCAGGACGAAGTGGAGGAGATGACCTCATTCGCTTCTGCTCTCGTCTTAAACATCGGCACCCTCACCAAGGGGTGGATCGATGCAATGATCCTGGCAGGGAGAAGGGCGAACGAGCGAGGTATTCCCGTGGTCCTCGATCCGGTGGGTGCTGGAGCGACCAGCCTCCGCACAGACGAGGCGAAACGGATACTCGATGCAGTCAAAGTCTCGGTTATCCGGGGAAACCCAGCCGAGGTAGCCACATTGGTTGGGGAAAAAGCGGCGATACAAGGGGTCGATTCCCTCCAGGAGGCAGACGAGGTGAAACACCTTGCCCCAAAACTCGCCCGCAAGCTATCTTCAGTGGTAGCCATCACGGGAAAGACCGATTTCATAACCGATGGTGAAGTTCTTATCGCCTGTGATAATGGGGACCCTATGCTCCGGCTGGTGACGGGAACCGGCTGTCTCGCTACCACCGCCATCGCTTGTTTCTCCGCTATCTCCCCCGATCCCGTCATCGCCTCTGCAGCGGGTCTTTCCTATTTCGGTCTTGCCGGAGAAAAAGCGGCAAAAAGGGCGAAATCGCCGGGTAGCTTCGAGGTGGCTCTTCTTGATTCCCTCTACGACCTCACCGATGAGGAGATAAAGGAGGGGGTGAAACTCAAATATGAGAAAGCGGTTTGATCTCTCGCTCTATGTGATAACCGACCGCAGGCTCTCCCTGGGGAGAAGCTCCGAGGAGATAGTAGAAAGGGCGATAGCCGGTGGCGCCACCGTCATCCAGCTGAGGGAGAAGGAACTCTCCGACCGCCAGTTATACGAGGAGGGACTTAGAATAAAGGAGATAATAGGGACAAGGGATGTCCTCTTCGTCGTGAACGATCGGGTTGACCTTGCCCTCGCCCTCGATGCCGATGGGGTCCATCTGGGGCAGGATGACCTTCCCCTTGCAGTAGCACGACGGCTTTTAGGGGAGAACCGGATAATCGGGGTTTCGGTTCAAACACCTGAGGAGGCGCAAGAAGCAGAAAGAGAAGGAGCGGATTACTTAGCTGCCTCAGGCGTCTTTCCCACCACCACCAAACCAGATGTAGGAGCGGTCCTCGGCATCCCCGGGTTAAAGAGGATCAGGGAAGCGACCTCCCTCCCTCTGGTAGCTATAGGGGGGATAAACTTGGCTAATGTAAAGGAAGTGATCGGGGCTGGTGCCGATGGTATCGCGGTCGTCTCGGCGGTAACCACCGCTTCCGATGTTACCGCTCGGTGTCGCGAGCTTCTCTCCTTGGTGAAGAGAGCAAAGGAGGAGAGGGTGGAGAGTTGAGGAAGAAAATCGCTCTCCTTCTGGTAATAGCGGGAGTAGGAGGTGCCTTCCTCCTCTTGTTCTTAAGCCTTGAGGAAGTAAAGAAGAAAGAAGGAAGAACACCCCTCCAAGCAAGAACCATCTCCTCGATAAAGGAAAGCCTCCATCAGAAACTGGGAAGAAAGAGGATAATCCTCAAAAACGGCGAGGTGAGCTATAAAAGGATGATCTTAACCCCAGCTGAACTTTCCCTTTTCATAGAAGAGAACTACGGAGATCAGATACCACCGGAGATAAGGTGGTGGAAGCTCGATGCCAAAGGAAACCTCGTGATCCTCTCTGGCGAGGGATCCCTGGCTAAGGCAAAGAAGGACCTTTCTCCTAGTTTGAGGAAGGCGCTTCCCGATGAGCTTATGTTCGAGGTGAGATTCTACCTCGTGGGGGAGAATGGAATAGGAAAGATAAAGATAAAATCGTTCAGTCTGGCTGGGCTTCCCCTTCCTGCATCCTTAGCTTTGAGGATCTTATCCTCTATCTCCCCCGAAGATAGAAAAAGACTTGAACAGGGGTTCCTCCTCCCCCCCGGCTTCCGCAAAATAAGGGTGGAGAAGGGGCTGTTCATCATCAACCCCTAAAATCGAGTTTATCCCCAAATAGAGCCCTAAGATTATCCTCGATCGCTGAGGTGAGTTTAGAGAGAGGAACACCCTTTATCTCCGCTGCCATCTCGTAGGTAAAGCGGACATAGGCGGGCTCGTTTCTTCTACCCCTTCTTGGAGAAGGGGTAAGGTAAGGGGCGTCCGTCTCGAGGAAGAGAGAGGAAAGGGGAAGCTTTGCCACCATCTCCCTCAAGCGAACCGCCTTGGGATAGGTGATGTTTCCGGCAAAGGAGATAAAAAAGCCGAGCGTAAGTGCAGTGTAAGCAGCAGAAAGGGGACCGGGAAAACAGTGAAGAATGCCCTTCCCTCCCACCTCTTCGATCATCTTGAGGACATCATCGATCGACTCCCGGGAATGGACGATGACGGGAAGATCGACCTCCTTCGCAAGTAAAAGAAGTCGGCGGAAGACCCTCTTTTGATCCTCCGGCGGGGAATAATTGCGATAGTAATCGAGCCCGATCTCTCCGATGGCTATGACCTTCTTCCGTGAAGAAAGACGCTCGATGAGGGAGAAATCCTCATCGGAAGCTTTCTTCGCATCGTGAGGGTGGATCCCCACCGCAGCGTAAACAAAAGGATGAGCCTCCGCCAGGGAAACCGCTTTTTCCGAGCTTTCCCCATCCACCCCAGCGGTGAGGATGAAACCCACTCCCTCCTTCTCCGCTCGGGCTATTACCTCCTCGAGGTCGGAGGTGAACTCCGGAGAGTCAAGATGGGTATGGATATCGATGAACATTTACGGAAAGACCTACCTCACCGGAGCACCCGCTGGCACATCTTCCTCGAAGGTGGCGATGATTGGGCGCCCGTCGACATCAGCAGCAAGGATCATTCCCTGGGACTCCACCCCGAGGAGCCGGGCAGGCTTGAGATTGGCAACCACGATAACGCATTTGCCGAGAAGCTCCTCCGGCTGATAATAACCAGCGATGCCGGCGACCACGGTGCGCTTCTCCCTTCCTATATCCACCACCAACTTAAGGAGCTTCTTCGACCCCTCAACCTTCTCCACCTCAAGCACCTTGCCCACGGTTAATCCCATCTTATTGAATTCATCTAGGGTAACCTCAACCTTCTCCTCGTTTCCCATCTTCTCCTCCTTAAAACTATGTATTTCTCTTTATTCCGCTCTTTGTCCTGAGAAGGGTAAGCGCCTCCTCCCTGGTAGCTCTGTCCGTCCGGAACGCCCCTCGCACAGCAGAGGTAACCACCACCGAACCCGGTTTCTTGACCCCACGCATCGTCATACAGAGGTGTTCCGCCTCTATTACCACCATCACCCCCATAGGCTTTATCGTCTGGTCGATGAGATCGGCAAGCTCGGTAGTAAGCCGTTCCTGGATCTGGGGTCTCTTGGAGAGGGCTTCAAGCACCCGGGATAGTTTGCTTATTCCCACTATCCTCCCCTCCTGGGGGATGTAAGCGATATTAGCGATTCCGATAAAGGGGAGGAGATGGTGCTCGCAGATGGAGTACATCGGGATATCCTTGAGTATGACCATCTCGTCGTAGGTCTCTCCCTCGATCACCTTGAGGTTGGACGCAGGGTCCTTCCCCACTCCAGCGAAGATCTCCTCGCACATCCGGGCAATCCGGCCAGGGGTCTCGCGAAGGCCAGGTCGATCCGGGTCCTCACCTATCCCCTCGAGAATGAGGCGTACCCCTTTCTTGATCTTTTCGTGATCCATCACTTCACCCTTTAGCTTAATCCATCCAAGAAAGATTTAATCGCCGCCTGTTGCACCAATTTAAGCGGCACCCTTTTCTCTTTAGCTATCCTCCGGCAATCCTCGTATTCGGGGGCGAAGTTGACCACCTTGCCGGAGAAACGAGACACCTTTACCCTCACCTCCCCATAAGGGGTGGAAACAGGAACCTCCTCCCGGGTGAGCTTCCGCCGTAAGACAGGATATGTGCGAAGTCCGATGGTGGTCGTCTCCTCAAAGATGAGCCGGGAGAGTTCCTCCACCTTATCGAGCGGAGATATTACCGAGAGGAGTACCCCAGGGCGGGACTTCTTCATCACTACCGGCTGAAGATAGACATCGAGCGCCCCGGCATCAAGTAATCGCTCGATCATCCAGCCGGAGAGTTGAGGGCTCATATCGTCTATATTCGCCTCGATAACCACTGTTTCCTCAAAGTAAGTGGTCCCCTCCTCATATTCGCCAAGAAAAAGCCTAAGGAGATTGGGGATGCCAGCCACCTCCTTGCTCCCTGCCCCATAGCCTACCTGTATAAGCCGCATCTTAGGGATGGGTTCAAACCGCTTAACATAGGTAGTAAGGATGGCGGCACCGGTGGGAGTGGTGAGTTCCCCATCGCCCATAGAGAAGATAGGAACCCCTTGAAGCAAGACGGAGACAGCAGGAGAAGGGACCGGAAGTCGTCCGTGAGCGGTATCGACAAATCCGCTTCCCGCATTAACTGGCGAGGAGGTGAACCCTAAAACTTCAAGATAATCGAAGCCAATCGCCGCACCCACGATATCGATCATCGTATCGATATCACCGAGCTCGTGAAAATGGACCTTCTCCTCATCCTTCTTGTGAACCTCTGCCTCAGCAGAAGAAAGACGAGAGAGTGTCTCGATCGCCTTCTCCTTCACCTCTGGTTTAAGCATGCTTTCCTCGATCGCCTGCTTCATCTCCGAAGGGCGACGAAAGACTGCCTTCTCCTTCGCTTCGATAACCACTCTCACCCCAGCGATGTGAGAACGGGATACCATTTCCCTTCTTATCTGAAACTGGGGGAGGGGGAGCTTCTTCAACTCCTCTTTAAGGAGTTCTTCGGGGAGTCCAAGACTGAGAAGAGCGCCAAGGACCATATCCCCGCTTATTCCGGAGAAACAATCAAAGTAGATCACTCGCATCATAAACCCCGATCGGTTTAATAACCTGTTATATTACTCAGGGGGGGAAACGGTGTCAAGGAAATTTGCCCCAGGGTTAAAAAGATATGGAAAATTGTCCCTTTTTTTAAGTACAATAAAGAATCTAGGAGGTGAACAATGGCTTGGGGTAAAGAAGAGGAAATGGGGGTATCAATCTTCGAACTCCTGATAACCCTTGGCATAATAACCCTCATTGCCTTAATCGCTATCCCTGCCCTTATGGACGCTCATCAACGAGCGATCCAGAAAGAAACAATGGCTAATATGAAGACTATCGCCTCTGCTTTAGGAAGCTATATGGTAGATTGCAATCATTATCCCATTAATTTGTCCCTCCTCACTCCTAAGTATATCAAACACCTGCCCCAGAGCGATGGCTGGGGACATCCTTGGGTTTATGATGTATTTGGGGGTTATTCCAACTATAGCCTATCAAGCGGAGGGAGGGATGGCGGAGGGCACGCCACTAAAACCGGTCCTACCACAAACTTCAATGATTCTATTACCATAGTAAATGGGATATTCGTAGCCTATCCTGAGGGAACCCAAACAGATTAAAAGATTATAGTGAACCCACCCTTTATTCTTCTTGGTTTTCCCCAGGGGATGATCCTATCGAGGGTGAAGAAGCAGGGGGTTTGGTCATTGAGCAGGTTATTGAGCACGAGGAAGAACTGCCATCTCCTCTCCCCGGACGGGGGAATATCCTGAACCAGCTTCAGATCGAGCCTCGAGGGAAGATCCACACCCCCCTCATCAAGAAAGAGAGGGGTCAGGTTCAGCAAATACTTCGCCTCAAAACTCGTCCCCGTCTTCTTTATCACCCCCTCGAACGAGGTCACTAAATCATGGGCTAACTGATAGGATA
>JAGGZT010000056.1 GCA_021161905.1 Acidobacteriota bacterium
CCCTCATCCTGGGACCCACATCCCCAAAGCGGTTCTCGGTGATATCGTAATCGCATGAGATGGTAAGGGATCTGGTGGCAAGAACGGCTAAGCCCACCCGCCACCGAGGCTTGAGGACAAGCTTATCACCAAGGGCGGTCTTAAAGCTCGGTTTAGAGACATCCTTTCCCACCACCCCCAGCCGAACCCGAGGGCTTAAAATCGCTAAGAAGCCGAGATCGAAGGAGAAGGAACCCTCCTCCTCCACCCTCCCAGTAAAAGCGCGATGATAAAGCTCCTTCGCCGAAAGTCCGGTCTCATACTCCCCAAGCAACCTTTCCTCAAGGAGGTAAGTCCTCCCCTTGATATACTTCACATTCGCCCCAAAGAAGAGATCGGGAAGAAGGGGAAGAGATAAAGAGAAGATATACTCCTTACTCTTAAATCCTCGGTAGCGGAGGACGGTCTCGTTGTTCCCGATGTAGTCGGGAGAGCTCGGATCACCGCTTATCCTTTCGGCATCGGGAATCGGATAGAGAAGAGCATTCGAGCCATAAAGCACACCGAAGGAATATCCCCCTCCCCCAACAACCCAGGACCAGCCACTTCCTCCAGAAAGGGAGGAGTAGGGAGAAGAAAGTCCAGCAATGACATCAGCAAGCTCGGGGGAGAGGGAGGAAGGATAATCAGAGAGATACCCATCGGCTTGGGAGAGAAGTTCTACCATTTGTCCTCGATTAACAAGCTCCCTCCCCGCAGTAAACAGCATCTCCCCCCGCTGGTAGAGAAAGGAGAGGGAAGCGGGGTTCCAGTAGTAGGCGGTAGCATCATCCACTACGGCAACGAAGGCACCGCCCATCCCCTTCGCCCTCGCCCCATAATGATAGAACTGCTGTCCTAAAAGGGGGAAAGATACAAGGAGAAATAAGGGAAAAAGATAAAAAACACCTCTCCTCATCACTCCCTCCGAGATCTCCGGTATTACTCCTCCACCTTACCGAACTTAGAGATCTCCTCCTGATAATACCGCCGGAAGAGAACCTCCCACTCCGGGCTTCCCTCGACTATGTTCCGCTTTAATGAACGGATCTTCTCCATCGCCCTCTTTTCCGCTTCCTCATCCTTTTTGAGCTCGGCGATTATCACCTTGACGATCTCGTTCCTCACATCGTTTCTCGGCTGATGGAAGATAACCCGGTCGTCATTAGCCAAGGCGTCAACAATGAGATGGGAAAGATGAACCACTTTATCCCGACTCAGCTTCATCGAGCATCCTCCTCTAAAGTATTATCCCCCGTTCCTTAGCCAGCTTCGCCTTCACCATCTTGAATAGCTCGTGGTACTCGGCGTTCTCCCGCCAGATCTCATCGCTGTATTTACTCAGGATCTCCCGTACCTCCTCGTTCAATCGATCTTCGATGGAGAGCTCCTCGGTGATGACATTCGCCACCTTCTCCAAGATCAATTTCTCATCCTTGGAGATCTCGATGAACCCCTCCTTCTTGAGATGTTTTATTATCTCGAAGGAAAGAAGCTCAATCTGATCTTTGGAAAGCCTCATTTTGCATCACCACCAGATTTATTATAACCCCCATGTCAAGAAAAGTTAAGGATTACCCCCCTTTTCCCCCTTCTCAGCGAGTTTTTCCTTGAGCTCTTTTATCCTTTTCAGGGCGTAATCACCCTTCTTGCTCCCTTTAAACCTCTTCGCCACCTTCCGGTAGAGTTTTATCGCCTCCTCATATTTCCCCTCGCCTTCGTAGATTTCTCCAGCGCGGAAACAGGCGGTGAGCGCCCACATCGGGTTTTTTGCATGAAGGTAGGTCACCTTGAGGTACTCGAGAAGTGCCTCTTCCGTTCTTCCCAGCCGGGCTAAACACTCAGCGAGGTAGAATTGAACCTCGGTCTTTGTCTCCTCGTTCCTCGTATTGGCTAATATCGAGCGACAGGCTTTAACTGCCTGTTCATACCGTCCGAACGACTGAAGAAGGAGCACGAGGCGCACCCGCTCCTTTATCATCACCTTGGGATCGGCTAAATTGGCTAAAAACGCCTCATAATAGGGGATGGCACTGCTTAAATCCCCAAGCTGTTCATAGGAGTAACCGAGGAGATAGAAGATCCGATCTCGCACCTTGGCGAATTCAGGATCATTCACTATCTTCAAGAAGTGGGGAATAGCGTCTTTGAACTTCTTCTCTCTAAAGTAGATGTTGCCCAACCTCCGCTCAGCGAGAGGGACAAACTTGCTCTCTGGAAAGTCGGTTATCACCTTCTGATAATAGAGGATCGCCTTGCTGTACACCCCTCTCCGCCGGTAGAGCTCTGCGAGCTCAAAACTCGCCTTATCGGATACCGGGCTTCTGGGAAATTGAGAGAGAAGCTTCTTATAGGTAGCAATTGCTCGCTTTATCCTCCCCCGGGCGAGAAGGGCATTAGCCTTGTCGAGGAGATCGGAGGCATCGGTCAGGCTTCCCGGGTTCCCAAAGCGGAACTCAGGGATCGAGGAAAGGAGCGATTGATAGTCCCCCTTCGTCAAATAGATGTCCTTCAGCCTCTTCTCCGCTATCTGAGCAAACTCTCCCCTGGGGAATTTCGAGAGCAAGCTATTAAACGCCTCTATCGCCTTCTTCTCATTCTTCAGGGCGAGGTAGTTGTCGCCGAGCATAATGAGGGAATGCTGGGCAAGTTCGCTATCAGGAAAGCGGGAGACGAGCTTAGCTAAAGCATCGTTTGACTCTTTAAGCTTCCCGGAAGCAAGATAGGAAAGCCCGAGGAAGTAAAGCCCCTTTGCCCGATATTCGGGGGATCCTCCCTTTCCCGCGAGCTCGGAGAAGGAGGAACAGGCATCATCATAGGCACCGATCTTATACTGCCCAAAACCCAGGTTGAACAAAGCATCAGGGGAGAGCTTTTTCGCCTCATCGGAGACCGCCTCCTCGAGCGCTTTCTTGAAATGGAGCACCCCCGCTTCGTACTTTCCCTCCGCATAATAAGCCTTTCCAAGGTAGTAGTGAGCCTCGGCTATCCGCTCCGAATGGGGAAACTCCTTGATGAAACGAGTAAAGAGATCAACCGCCTTATCCCAGCTTCTTGCATCGTAGTAGCACTTGCCGGAGGAAAATATCGCCTCCTCCTTTATCTCTCGATCGAGGAAGTGGTCAGCTATGTAGAGATAACCTGAAGCGGCATCGTTGAGTCTCCCCATATCACGGAGAATATCCGCCATAAGGAAATAAGAATCAGCCAAAAGGGCGCTCTGAGGATAGTTCTTCACCAACCGGGAAAGAAGCGCCACCGCCTTTTCCTTCCTGCCTGCCTTAAGCTCTGCCTGAGCTGCCATCATCAGCGCTCTATCGGATAGCTCACCTCGCTCATTGAGGGAAACGACCTTCAAGAAAGCCTTGGAGGCGGACTCGTAATCTTCCTTCCTGAAGTAAAGCGTACCCAAGCGATACCACTCGCGATATAGCGGTTCGGGATCATCCTCCATCTTGATGAATCTCTCAATCGCCTCGATGGCAGAAGCGATTCTTCCCTCATTAGCATAACAATCGGCAAGGGCGATAAGTGCTTTTTTCGCTGGTTCCTCATTCGGGAATTGAGAGACAACCTTACGAAATCCCTTTATCGCTGCTTCCCGCTCGTTCATAAAGAGAAATACCCTTGCTTCACGATAAAGCCTCTCCGCCTCGCTTTCCTTCCTCTCCGGCGCCACCTTGAGGGCGAGCTCATATGCTTCCCTATCCTTCTTCTCCCGATGAAGCGCCCAGGAGAGAGCAATGATCCCCTCCTTGAAATTCGGGTCAATCTCCACCGCTTTAGCGAAAAGGGTTTCCGCCTTCTTATAATCCTTCCTCCTGTAAGCGATAAGACCTAAGCGGTAGTAAGCCTCCTTCAAAACATCCTTAGCGAGCTCAGCCCCGCTCTTTTCTACAAGCGAGCGATAACTCCCCTCAGCCTGCTTGTAGTCTCTCAACTCAAAGTAGGTTCGGGCGAGTTTCATTCCATAGGAGAGATCGTTCGTTTTCTTGTAAATCTCCTTGAGGTAGGGGACAGCCTCCTTAAGCCTTTTCTCCGCCAGGTAGAGCTCGGCAAGTTTCTTCTTCGCCCCGAGCCTCACCTCAGGGGAGAAACCTTTCCTTCTCGCTATCTCCTTAAATTTAGCCTCCGCTTGATCAATCTTATCGAGCAGGCGATATGTGGTAGCGAGGAGAAAGGAAGCCTCCTCCACCCGTCTGCTTTTGGGAAATTTGGCAAGGAACGAGGAAAGCGCCCTCTCCGCCTCGGCGAACTGGTGAAGGCGGAAGTAGCCCTCACCAAGATAATAAGATAGTTCCTCTACCCTTCTTGATTCCGGATGTTCCTTCAGAAACAGCTCAATCCTCTTAACCGCGAGGTCATAGATACCGTCTGAGATGAGACCCTTGATAAGGGTGTATTCCTCCCTTTCCGCCCGCGTCTCCCTCGGTGTCTTCCTTACAACCTTTTTCTTCGCCTGGAAGGAGGAAGAAGCCACCCCAGAAAAAACCAGAATCACCAAAGCTAAAATTAGAGGATATTTCTTCATCTTCATCCCTATTCTCCATCCCTTAAGCTATTAGCACAACCAAGGATAAATTGCAAGGAAGAGCCGGTTGACATAGAAACGGGGACTGGATATAGTGAACCTGCCATAGTAGAGTAAGAAGAAATGTTATTCCGAATAAACGCTTTTTTAAAGGACAATTCGCCTCTTTTCGCTGCATTATTCGGCTTAGCCTTCATCTATCTCGGGATAAGCTTCATCCATCGGATAGAAAAAGACGGAGGAACCGACTTCAATGTCTATTACCAGGCAGGAAAGCTCATCAACAAAGGGATGGCGAACGAACTCTACACCTTCACCACAGGCAGAGGTTGGCACTATAACTACCCTCCTCTTTTCGCCATCCTCATCTCACCATTAAGTATACTTCCCCTGAGGGAGGCGGGGTTGGTATGGTACCTTTTAAACCTCGTTTTTCTCTTTTTCTCCCTCAGGCTACTCTTAAGATTGAGGAGCGAGGATTCGCTTCTTCCCTTAGCCTTTACCATCATCTACGGTGCGGGAGCAGTAGGGGAAAACCTTATGGTAGGGCAGGTGAATATCCTCATCACCCTCATTATCCTCATCTCCTTCAGTCTTATTGAGAAGGAGAAGGGGTTTGCTGCTGGAATACTTCTTTCCCTCGCTTCAACGATAAAGGTGATCCCCATCATCCTGTTCTTTTACTTCTTTTTAAAGCCGAAAAGGCGGGTTTTTATGGGAGGATTCGTCGGTTTTCTTCTCTTCCTTTTAATAATCCCCTCTCTCTTCCTCGGGGTAAGAGGATGTTTAACCACCAATCTCAAATTCGCCAAGGAGATGATATTACCTCACTTGGGAGCAGAAAGCGGAGGAACCATCTACGCCCTGAAAACCGATATCACCGCCACTGCCAACCAATCGTTAAATGCGGTATTGGCTCGATTTTTCAGCAGGAGGGGAGAGGTCTTCCCCTCGATTCATCTTATATCTCTTTCCCCCTCTTCGGTTAAGTTGATCGCGAGCCTAACTCAATTCCTTCTCTTCTTCCTCACATTATTCTTCACCCTGGTAAAAAGAAGAAGGGCAACCCTCCTTGAGCTCTCGCTCTTTATCCCCCTTATGTTCCTTCTATCTCCAGAGATCAAACTGAGACAGCTTCCGCCACTTGCCATCGTCCCCTTCTTCCTTATAGGTGATGGCCTTCTTAAAACTAATCCCCCTAAAAAACACCGTCTCCTCGCGATCATATTTCTTCTCTTATCCTTCGTCTCTCTATCCCTAATTGGGATGAGGTACTTCCAGCTTTTCGGGGTGGGGCTCGCTGGGGTGTTTTTCCTCTGGTTATCCCTCTCCCTTTTGCTTCTCGGGATGGGAAAGGAGCTCTCCAATTGACACAGCAACTTAGCCTCTGGTAGCATATCCCCTGGTTTCATAAACAGCAAGGAGGAGGCTATGATCGAAGCGGTCATTTTCGATTTCGGTGATACCCTGATGGTGGAGTACGACGATATCAAGAACATTCCCCTCTGGGAGATGGAGCTAACCAAGATGGAGTATGCTGACGAAGTACTTGCGGAACTGAAGAAGAAATACCGCTTAGGCTTGATAAGCAACACCGACCAATCGGGGGAGAAAGAGCTCCGCGATGCGCTAAGGAGGCTCGGCATCGAGCACTACTTCGATGTGGTGATCGCCACCAAAGATGTGGGGGTGAATAAACCGGATCCC
This sequence comes from Acidobacteriota bacterium, assembly GCA_021161905.1. Lineage (NCBI taxonomy): Bacteria > Pseudomonadati > Acidobacteriota > Acidobacteriota bacterium. The sequence goes on from JAGGZT010000056.1 coordinate 6,257, forward strand.
CTTCCCTTCAAGAAGGCGCTTTCCGCCCTTGGGGTAGCTCCGGAGAAGGCGGTGATGATAGGGGACAGGGCAGCCTGCGACATCCTGGGGGCAAAGAGGGTGGGGATGAAAACCATCCTCTTCCGCTTCCGCGACCGCTACCCAGAGCCAAAGGGGGAGGAGGAAGAGCCGGATGCCCGGGTCCACTCCCTAAAGGAGATACCCAAGATAATCGAGCGCCTAAGCAACGAAGATTAAAAACAACCCCTGCCTCAGTAGTAAATCCACCCTCAAAGGCAGGGTTTCCCTTTATCGTCTCTTTTGATGAATGAGATGCCGAGAAGTGAAGCGCCCAACAAAGCGGAATAAAGATGAGGTATAGAAAGAGAGCCCAGAGAAAGAAGGGCTCCTCCTATCCCTAATCCGAGAAGAGTACTTATAACCGGCTTCTGAGAAAACATCTTAGAAGTGACGGAGAAGAATTCTCTTACTTCCTTCTGCCATCTAATGGCGATCAAAAAGATGAAAAAAAGAGCGAAAACGAAGATCAAGCTAAGGGAAAGGGCTTTGTTTTTGGTCACAGCGTAAACGAGCGGAGGATAGAAACTGATCCAGTTCAATAGGGTATGGGTGGTCATAACAACCACCAGACTGCCGGTAGCGTTATAAAGAAGAGAAAGACCGATCCCGGGTATGATAGTGGCTACTACCTGACTGATATGCCACTCAGGATGGGAAAAGTAATGGCCAAAGGAAAAAGGAATAAAAGCAATGACAAAACCGGCAAGGGGGGAAAGCTCCATACTCCCCACCCCCTGGTAGTATCCCCGAAATCTGATCTCCTCAGGGAATGCCCCGGTGAAAAAACCCATACCGAGGACCACAAGACCACCTAAGAGGAGAACCCGGGTAAGAGAGGACGATAATCCCAACTGAGCAATTAACTCTCCTGCCATCTTGGCTCTCGGGGACAAAGCAACGAGGTCAATGGGAAGGGAAAGAATATATATCAAACCGTACCCAAGAACCCCATACCACACATCGGCTAAAAAACCTTTATGAAGATGGAAGCCAAGCTCCTTCAGCCCTCTACCCCGTCTTATTCTATTTAGAAGCCAAGCAAAAAGAAGGGTTACGAAACCAGAGCAGAGCCAAGCAAAAGGACCGAGAAGATAGCCCCTCCCCCCTACCAATTTAGCCAGTAGAGAAAAAGAGGATTGAGAAAGGAGAATAGATAGAAGTAAGGTAAACCCAAGAAACTCAAAGAGAAGGAAAATCGCCCTCATCGCTCATTACCTCTTCTCACCAAAAGAGATCCAAGAATCAGCTTCCTTGGGTAAAAACGCATCCTCAAGGAGAAGGTTCAAGCCAAAGGGGTAATAAAGTATCATCGATTGTTATTTAATGATCAAAACCGTGCTGGCGATTTTTTCAGAAGATGCCCCTTATCGTCCAGGATAAGGGTTATATGAAATGGCGTCCTCTTCCCACCGGGACCACCGAAGCGGAGAGCCCAGAGTTCCACAATGTGTTTCCCCCTTCCGTCCTCGCGGTAATCGATGAAGAGATAATCGGCGAACCAACGAAAGATGCGGCCCGCCTTATCAGCGAGAGCCCGTTTTATATATTTATTTTCCCCGATCTTGGGATAGGCCTTATAGGGATCCTTCCCCCCTTTGAATATATCCACCCTGGGGAAATAGTAGAACGCCCTCTCCCCCTCTGCCACCCCATACCATCGGGTTACTGGGCCGAACATCGCGGGGTAGGGGGTAACCCGTACTACCCTGATTCCCTCCTTATTTAGCTCTCCTACCAATTTCTGATAAGCCTTGTGATGGAAAAAGAGGGCGAAGAGAAGGTAGCAAGCCAAAACAGCAATACCTACCCTGCTGTAGAACGCCGATCTCTTCCCTCCTCTAAGGGAAAGGAAGATAGAGACAAGAAGAATAAGGAGGACATAACGATCTACTATCGAGATGATTCCCCAGCCATACCGCTTGGAAGAAAACGGGGCGAATATCTGGGTCCCCCAGGAGGTAAGGAGGTCGAGGAATATGTGGGAATAAAGACCCAAGGCAGAAAGCCCCACCAAAAGCCAGAACCTTTTAAGGGGTGTAAGGAGATAGATCACCCCGCCAAGCAAGAAGGACAAGGCGCAAGCCCCAATGAACGAATGAGTAAGTCCTCGATGATGGCGTAATGCATCCCATGGTCCACCAGCACGATAAAATACATCAATATCGGGAAAAACGGCACTTATCATAAGGGTCATCATCGCGACCCAGCCATACCGGCTTCTAAAGCCAGATTTAGCAATAAGGGTTCCCGTAAAAAAATGGGTGAATGGATCCGGCACCTCTCATCACCTCCCCTTCTATTATATCACTCCTTCCGGGACCTTGAGCGGGGGAATATCGAAATCCACTATCCTCCATCTTCCTTTCTCAAATTTCAAGAAGAAGCTCACCTCCACTCTCTTCTCACCCCTTATTATTACCCCCCCTATCTTCGCCCTGGAATTAGCTATATTGATAGAATGGATCCGTAAGCGCCACTTTCCCTTGGAAAGTCGCTTGGCGAGCATCTCGAGGTCCAACTGGCCTATTTTAGTATCAGAAGCAAGATAATAGGAAGCCCGTTGGTAGTCCAATTGAGACACATATTTTAAGAAACTCCTTACCACATTGCGAGGGACGAAAAATATCCGGTAGAAGGCAAAGACCCCAAGGATGATCACAACGATAACAAATATCCCAAAATACCCGAAGCAACCAAATCTCTTCTTTCTTTCTTCGCCCATCGTGATCCCTCTTAAAGGAACAGAAATCCGAGAACAAGATAAAGTATAAAAGCAATGGAAGCAGCGATCACCGCATAGGGGAGTTGGGTCCTCACATGGTCGATATGATCACAGGCAGAAGCCATCGAGGAAACAAGGGTGGTATCGGAGATAGGCGAGGCGTGGTCACCAAACACCCCACCGCCAAGGATAGCAGCTAAGATGAGGGGGAGATTCCCTCCTATCGCGGACACCAAGGGAACCCCTATGGGAATAAGAATGGCAAATGTACCCCAGGAAGTACCGGTAGCAAATGAGATGAAGCAAGCGGTAAGGAAGAGAAGCGCTGGAACAAAGAAAGGAGGAAGCCCCCTGGAGAGAAGGGAGGCAGTATATACCCCAGTACCAAGAGCGCGACAAGTCTCCCCAATGCCGAAGGCAAGGGCGAGAATGATGACCAACGACATCATTCCCCTCATCCCTTTAACGATTAGGGAGCTTATTTCCTTAAGGTTGAATATTCTCTGTCCGAAATAGATGAGAGAAGCTACCCCAACCGCTGTCGCCACCGCCCAAAGGACAGAAAGTCCCCCTGCCCCTCTCATTATATCCCCTTTGCCCGTTATATAAAGGCTTATCGGCATCATCCCAAGCATCACTATCACAGGGAGGAGCATATTTACTGCTCTCGGTTTAACCCCTTCCTTGGGAGAAAGGGCGGTTACCTCAGCAGAGATAAGGGGAACTGCTCCATCACGAAGGAGCTTTCCTGTGGTTCTCGCTCTCTTCTCCGCTTCAACCATCGGTCCTATATCTCTTCCCGTCAGGATCACAAAAAGAAGGATAAGCAGAGCAAATAGGGGGTAAAAATTAAGGGGGATGGAGCGAAGGAGGAAAAACAACGGCTTATCTACCCCCTCGTTTGCAAGAAGGGCGATTATATAGGCACCCCAGGCGTTCAGGGGGATGAGGATGCAGACGGGAGCAGCAGTAGAATCGCAGACATACGCCAACTTCTCCCTTGGGATCTTGAGGCGATCAAATATAGGCCGAGACACCGTGCCGATGACTAAAGCGTTTATGTTAGACTCGATGAATACGAAAACACCAATAAGAAACGAAAGGATACCAGCGCTTCTCCTTCCCCGGACCAATCCTCTTCTCGTAACCAATCTCACAAACCCCTCCATCCCTCCGGAACCCTGGATCAAGGCAATCAAGGCACCAACAAGAAAGCTGAAGGCGAGGACCTCAGTATTGCCCTCCTTTCGGGTTACCTTGAGCAATACCGCCACTGTAGAGGAAGCTGCGTGGATAGGATTCCAATGCTCCACTATCAGCCATCCGATATAAATGCCGAAGAGGAGGGAAAAAAGGACCTCCCTCGTCTTTATGGCGAGGATGATAGCGATTAGCGGAGGAAGAAGGGAAAGCCAACCGTAATCCACGGACGCCTCAATCCTCTTTTTTTTGTTTGGTTTTTATCCCCTTCTTGCGAAGAAGCTTGCGATACCGCGGATCCTTCCTCAGGTTGTTAAGATCGGGATCGGTGGTAAGCAACTTGAAGTTATCGTAACCGAGATCGAGCGCCTTCTTCAGGTTTTTAAACGCCTCGTCTATTTTCCCCATCAGGGAGTAGTAGCAGGCGAGATTGTAGTAGGCATTAAAGTTATCGGGATTCACTTTTATCGTCTCATATAGCTCCGTTATCGCCCGCCCATTATCCTTCAGCTTATGGTAGGCAATGGCGAGGTTGTAATGAGCCATCCCGTAGTTCGGGTCGAGTTCGAGAGCGAGCTTGATCGCCCTCACCGCTTTCTCGTACTCCTCCTTCATTAGGTAAGCCACCCCCAGATTATTATGGGCTTCTTTGAGGAAGGGGTTTATCTTTATCGCTTTTTTAAACTCCACTATCGCCTCATCTACCTTACCCTTGCGGAGGAACTCCGCTCCCTTCCGGTTATGCTCCTCGGAGAGGCTCCCCTGAGGTAAAGCAGAGGAGGCAAGAAGAAGGGATAAGATCAAGATACCGATCTTTAGTTTCATTTTTCTCCCCCAATTTTAGACTATTCTACCGCAAAAAGGGGTCAAAGTTAAACCTGTTCGATACCTCTGCGGAATCTAACCAGATATACCCCCAACCCCACCACTAAACCGCCGATCAATTGGGTATAACTAAGTTCTTCCCTAAGGATAAGGAAGGAGAAGATGATGGCGAATATTGGGGTAAGGTTGGAATAAACGGCTGTTCTCACCCCGCCTATCCTCCCTACCCCACGATACCAGATGACATACCCCAAAGCGATGGCGAGGGAAAAGGAATAACCGAGAATGAGCCAACCCGAGGTGGTGATTCTTCCCCAATCTTGCTGCTTAAGATCGCTAATGGCAAAGGGATAAAGGAAGATGGTTCCGATGATCATCGCGTAGGAGGTGAGGATAAGCGGGGGGTATTTTTTGAGCATCGGTTTGGCGAGCACCGTGTACAACGCCCAGGATAGAGTGGAGGCGAGGATCATCACATCACCTATCGTTTCCCCAACGAGAAGGGGGTCCCCTCCTCCCTTTCCCTTAATGATCAGGAAGATGCCGAGGAAGGAGCAGGATATCCCCACCCAACCTATCAACCTGATCCGTTCGTACCTCAAAAGGGCGGAGAAGATGCCGGTGAAGATGGGGATGGTTGCTGCAATCAAGGAAGCGCTCGAGGCGGTGGTTTTATTTATCCCGTAGATAAAGAGGAGTTGATAGGTGGTGTTTCCCAAGATGGCAAGGAGGAAAAGACGAGGGAGATCAGCCCGGCTAAACCTGAACCCCTTAGGTTGAAACAACCGCACTATAAAGAGAAGGAGGAGGCTTGCCAAACTGAACCGAAGGATATTGAAGCTCATCGGGAGGAACTGATAAAGTACCAGCTTGATGAGGGGGTAGTTTATCCCCCAAACGAGAACCATACAGAGGATGAGAAGATCGGTACCGGTTAATTTATCCTTCATCGTTGAAGATAAACCCTTCTTTTTGGAGCCTCCTGCCGACCGATCCTGTTAGAAAAAACTCTTTCCTCTTCCACCCATAGCTCCTCTACCATTTATCGTCGTTCCTCTCTTCGTTTCATCCTATCCATCGTCTTTAATTTTGTCAACGGGCGAAAAAAAACTTGACATTTGAGGTACAATCGATTACATTTAGTAGTGGAATATGTAATTTGTAAGAAGGGGGTGATAAGTTATGGTGGATGCGGCAAGATTTGAAGATAAGATTCACGAAAAGACAAGCCAATTTATCAAGAAAAGCAAGGAAACGATAGATAAATCTTCGGAAAAGGTAGCGGAGGTAATCACCAAGGCGTTAAGGGAGAAGGTGTTGATGGTGCGGGTCGATGTAGAGACTCTGAGGAAGATCGACGCCCTGGTTGCCGGGGGTGTCTTCAGAAGCCGATCCGAGTGTGCTGCCTTCCTCATCGGGGAAGGGCTTAAGACCCAAAAGGAGCTCCTCACCAAGATGAAGGAGAAACTGGTTGAGATAGAGAGGCTGAAGCAAGAACTTAAGGAGATGGCTAAGGGAAAGATAACGAAGTAACCAAACCGCCCCGGCGGTTTCCCTTCTTGCTTTTTTAAGGAAAATAGGCTATCCTAAAAAAGCGGAGGGGAGATGAGGTTTTTCCTTACGGTAGTGCACCTAATAGTATCCGGGGCGGTCCTTTTTATTTTATTCCCTCTCCTCGCTCTCTCCCTGGACAAGCGGTTCGCTTTTCCTTCTTTTTCTTTTATCTCATTAAAGATAACGGGCGGAGCTCTGGCGCTATTGGGCACCGTTTTCGCCTTTGTTGCCAGCTATCTTCTTGGAGTTAAGGGGAAAGGGACACCCAATCCGATAAAGAAAACGAGGCTCCTGGTTCGAGAGGGGATCTATTGCTATATGAGGAACCCAATGCTCGCCGGGGCGATATTGATATCTCTCGGCTCTTCTCTCTTTCTCGGCTCAACCAGTCTCTTGGGTATTACAGGGGGAATAGTCATTTCCGCCTTCCTCTACTCCATTTTTACGAGGAGCGAGAGCTTGAGCATCGTTTTGGTGAGGAGTACCTCATATACAAAAGGGAGGTACCTCGATTCATCCCCAAATTTAGCGGTTGGCTTAAAAATAAGGGACGGAAAAGATGATACCATTGAAGGACGAAAACCCGACTGAAACCACTCCTTATGTCACCATCGCCTTGCTCTTGGTGAACACCGTCATCTTCTTTTATGAGCTTTCCTATGGGTTAGGGATGGGAAGGTTTATCTTCCGCTTTGGAATGATACCCTACGAGTTCACTCAGGGGATGGAGCTTGCCCCTCCATCCCCCATTCCTGCGGGATTAACCATCCTCACCTCGATGTTCCTTCACGGGGGGCTTTTCCATCTCGGAGGGAATATGCTTTACCTCTGGATATTTGGCAATAATGTCGAAGATGCCTTAGGGCATTTTCGGTTCCTCATCTTCTATTTCATCTGCGGCTTTGCTGCCGCTTTTACCCACATCTTAGCGAACCCCCTCTCCAAGGTGCCCACGGTTGGGGCAAGCGGGGCGATCGCCGGCTTATTGGGCGCCTATCTTATCCTCTACCCCTATGCCCGGGTGCTAACCTTGATCTTTTTCTTCTACTTCGTCCGGATAGTTCCCCTTCCTGCTTACTTCATTATCGGCTTCTGGTTCATCCTTCAGCTTTTGAACGGGATGATCGGTGGAGGCGGAGTTGCCTGGTTCGCTCACATCGGAGGCTTCCTTGCTGGACTCCTCTTGGTGAAGCTCTTTGCTCGTCCTGATAGAGGCCATCATCGATTCCGCTATTGGGAAACATAAATGTTAAAAGCTTTCCCTGCTTTTGTCGATTATATATATTAGTGGAGGATGGGGCTATCTCGATCGGAGAAAAGAAAGGGGATTTTACCCCAATGACGATAAAGGGAAAGGATAAAAGGGGGGTTCTCGCCCCTCTTTCGGGGATAACGGGGAGGGTTTTGTTCATTTCCCTTTCTATCCTCTTAGCCATCCTTCTCTTCCTTGGTGGGAGCTATTATCTGGGAGAAAAGAAGGTAATAACCAGGTTCATCTTCTCTCAGCTCAATCTGGTAGCGGAACAGGATAAAAAGATAATCTTAGGTTGGATTGAGAGCACGGTGGCGAAAACAGAGAGAATAGGAGCGATCCTCGGTGGTAAATATATCGAAAACATCAAGCAAGAGAACCTAAACTTAGGGGACTTAGAGAAGCATTGTTATCTTTTCATCCAGGGAAAAGACGGAGAACTATCACCCCTTATCCCCTCTCCCGCCTCCTTTCGTCTTCTCCAAAGATACGGAAAGCAATTGAAGCGAGTAGGAGAAAGTAGAAAACCGCTCATCCTCTCCCAAGGAAAGAGCCCCAAGAACAAGCCAATGCTGATAATAGCGGTACCCTTCATCCTCAAAGGGGCTATCTATGGCGTAATGGTTAATCCGGTAGATGTGGAGAAAGAACTCCTTCCCTTACTTAGACGGTATTTAGAAGGGGAGGAGCTCCGGATAATCTTGGTTGATAGGAGAGGGGGGCTACTGATCAAGATCGGGGATGAAGGGTGGGTACCACCATTAAGTTTAGCCCTTTCCGCGGCAAAGGGAGAGGAGGGGATAACCGAGGCGGAGAGTAAAGAGGGTAAATCTTTAGCCTCTTACCGCCACATCCCTTCTGCCTCGTTAGGGTTGGTGGTGATGGAGGACGAGAAGAGAGCCCTTCTTCCTCTCTTCGCCCTTAGGAGAAGAACTATCACCTTTGGAATCGTAGGCTTCGCCATCTTCGCTACCATAATCTGGATCACTGCAAGGAGACTAACGAAGCCAATAATAAAGCTTACCGCTGGAGCAAAGAAGATAGCGGAGGGGAATCTTGATGCGCGGATTGAGATAGAACGGGATGACGAATTGGGAGAGCTTGCCCGCGCCTTCAATCTGATGGTCAGTCAGTTGAACCTCTCCCTTTCTGCCCTAAAAGCGAAATCGGAGGCTTTGGAGAAAACGGTAACTGAGCTTGAAAAGGTAAACAAAAGCCTCAAGGATAAGACAAAGGAATTGGAGAAAACCCAGGAGAAGCTGGTAAAGCAGGAGAGATTGGCGGTGCTCGGGCAGTTAGCCTCGGTGATAAGCCACGAGTTGAGAAACCCGCTCGTGGTTATAAACAATGCTTGTTATTACCTGAGGGAGAAAATAGAGGACGAAGAGCTAAAGAAATTCATCGATATGATATCCCGGGAGACGAAGATAGCGGATGGGATAATCGCCCATGTGCTGAGCTTCGCCAAACCTCGTCCTCCTGTTTTTCTCCCGGTGAACCTTGGTGAGGTGGTATCAGATGCCTTATCTGTGGTCAAGGAACGGGGGGAATGCAAAAGAGCCGAGATAAAGATGGAGCTACCTTCATCGCTTCCTAAGCTTAAGGGAGATCCGGAAAAACTGCGAATAGTTTTGGTAAATCTTATCCTAAACAGCTGTCAGGCGATGCCCAAGGGGGGAAAGGTAACCATAAGTGCGGAGAGCAAAGGGAAGGAATTGATCCTTACGGTAAGCGATGAGGGAGAAGGGATATCAAAAGCGAAGATATCCTCGATCTTTGAGCCCTTTTACACCACTAAGAAGCGTGGAGTAGGGCTCGGTTTATCCATATGTAAGCGCATCATCGAGGAACATAAGGGGAGGATAAGGGTCGAAAGCAGACCGGGAAAAGGGACGACCTTTTTTATTTCCCTTCCCTTAGGGAGAAATGATGACCGAAGAAAGAAAACCTAAGGTCTTGATCGCCGATGATGAGGAGGGGATAAGGTCCACTCTAAGCGCTATCCTCTCTTCTGAGGGATACTCCGTTTACTCCGCAGGAACCGCTGATGAGCTTTTCTCCTTTCTAAGGAAGGAGGAATTCGACCTAATCCTCCTCGACATAGTGCTTCCCGATGCCGATGGCCTTAGCCTCATCCCGGAGATAAAGAAAGTTGCTCCTATGGCAGGGATCATCCTCATCACCGCCTACGCCTCCCTCGAGAGCGCCATCTCCGCCCTGAATCTGGGGGCTAATGGGTATCTCCCCAAACCAATAGATATCCCTATGGCGAAACAGATCATAGCAGGAACGATAACCCAGATGGAACTCGAGAGAAAGAAGAAAGAGCTGGAGGATAAACTGCGATATATGGCGGAGAGATACCGCTCATTGCTCGACAACCTCCGCGAGGGGATCTACATCAGCACCCCAGAAGGAAGGTTCAAGGAGGTGAATGAGGAACTGGTGAGAATAGACGGCTATAGCTCTAAAGAGGAACTTCTCAAGGTCAACATAGCGGATCTTTATGTCTCTCCTGAGGAAAGGGAGAAATTCAAGAAGATACTTGGAGAAAAGGGAGCGGTAAAGAACTACGAGATCCGTTATCGGAGGAAAGATGGGAAGATAATCTATTGTCTCGAATCCTGCGTCGCCATAAGGGACGAGACGGGGAGAATCATAGAGTATCAAGGTACGATAACCGACATCACTGAGCGGAAACAGTTGGAGATGAAGCTCGAGGAATATGCCCACCAGCTGGAGCGAAAGGTGGAGGAGCGGACAAAGGAGATAGAGAGAAGAAAAGAGGAGTTGCAGACGATAATAAACACGATGAATGAAGGTTTGGCAATCCTCAATCGAGATCTAACGATCACCGGTTTCAACAGGAAGCTGATCGAGCTATTGGGGTATGAGGAGAAAGAGGTCTTGGGTAGAAGCGCCCTTGATTTCTTCACCGAGGAAAGCAAAGAGCGAATAAAAAATGAGATGAGTAAGAAACGATTAAAGGGACTCCCCTCAACTTATGAGGCGGAAGGGTTCACTAAAGATGGAAGGAGGGTCCATCTACTCATCTCTGCTGCGCCACTTTACAATGAAAAGGGGGAGATAACGGGATCGGTCGCCGTGCTCACCGAGATCACCCATCTCAAGGAGATGGAGAGAAAACTCAAGGAGTATGCGGAGAAGCTCGAGGAGAAAGTGGAGGAGAGGACGAGGAAACTTAAGGAGACGGAAGCGAGGTATTCCACCCTCTTCCAGAATGTTCGGGAAGGGGTGTTTATCGCAGACGAAGAGGGAAGGATAATCGAGGCAAATTCCGGGTTTATCTCACTTTTCGGCTACCAATCAAAGAAAGAGGTATTAAGAAAAAAGGTTCTCTTAAACCACTCCGTCAATAGGGAAATTTACCAGAGAATAAAAGATAGGATGACGGAAGAAGGGGAGATCAGTGGTATTGAAACCTCCTTTAAACGAAAGGATGGCACCACTTTCTATGCTTTCATCTCGGGTGCGGTGATAGAGGAGAAGGAAAAGGAGAAAAAGAGATTTTTCGGCACTATAACCGATATTACCGAGCGAAAGCTATTGGAAAATAAGCTCAAGGAAGCACTCGATTATGTAGAGAATATCATCGAGAGCTCCCACGATATCATCATCACTCTGGATCTTTCCCGCCGTATTGTCACCTTCAACCGGGCAGCTGAGTTAGCCTTCGGCTACCTCCGGGATGAGGTCTTGGGGCAATCCAGCGATATCCTTTACGCTGAGAAAGAAGTGGGAGAAAAGATCTTTAAAGCCACTCTGAATAAGGGAAGGTTCGAAGGCGAGGTGGTGAACAAAAGAAAAAATGGGGCGATATTCTACTCCTATCTAAGCTCCTCCTGTCTCAAAAACCGGGCAGGAGAGGTAATCGGTGTGATGGGCGTTTCCCATGACATAACCAAAGAGAAGGAGCTCGCAGAGGAAAAGGAGAGATACACCAAGGAGCTCGAGCGGTCGCTAAAGGAGCTCAAGAAGACCCAAGACCAGCTCATTCAGGCGGAGAAAATGGCTTCCTTGGGACAGCTACTTGCCGGCATCGCCCATGAGCTGAACACCCCAATAAGCTTCATCTCAGCCAACTTAAGGGCACTGACCGAATACCAACCGATCTTAGAGGAGCTTGTTTCAATTTGCGAATCCGGAGCGAAAAAACTCATAGAAGCTAAGAGAAAGGAAGAGGGAGAAAAAGCCCTTTCTTTCTTGAGGGAAAACAAACTCAAAGAGATAATAGACGACATCGCTCTCCTTGCTTCTCAGTCGCTTAAAGGAGCAGAGAGGATGATCCGTCTTATCTCCGATCTACGGAAGTTCTCCCGGATGGATCGGGGAGAGCTTATCTCCACTGATGTCAACGCCTGCCTCGACACTGCTCTGGCGCTCCTCCATAATGAGATCAAATATAAAGCAGAGGTAATAAGGGACTATGGGGATATCCCCCAGATCCTCTCTGCAGCAGGGAGACTGGAGCAGGTATTCGTGAACCTGCTTCTAAACGCCGCCCAAGCCATAAAGGAGAAAGGGAAGATAACCATAACCACCAGGAAAGAGGGGGAGAATGTGGTAATAAAGATAAGCGACACCGGCTGTGGCATATCAAAGACGGATCTTCCTCACATCTTTGATCCCTTCTTCACCACTAAGCCAAGAGATAAAGGGACGGGCCTCGGCCTTTCCATTGTCTACAACATAGTCAAACAGCATGGAGGAGACATAAAGGTAGAAAGCCGAAAGGGGGTGGGAACGACTTTCACCATAACTCTCCCCAAAATACCCCCTACCCCACCGACATCTTAAGCTAAGGATTGAAATCGAAGAAAAGATGAAATAAGCTCTTAAGGAAAAGGAGGGAATATGAACCTTAAGAGATGGAAGTTTATCCTGCCCTTAATGCTCATCGTCGGTATATTTTTCGGGTTTCAAGAAAAAAAAGCCGAAACACCCTCACTAAATATACCCGAGCTTCTTACCAAGGCGAGTGAGCTATCCGGGCTTCCCCTGAAACATCCGGTCTCCTTTGGTGAAAAAAGCCGGACTGAACTCCTCGATTATCTCAAAAAAACGCTCGATACCGAGCTACCACCGAAGAAAGCGGAGGCAATATCCACCTCTTGGGCGCTACTTGGGCTTATCCCAGAAGGGGTGGACCTGCGGAGGCTTCTCCTCTCCGTTCTCCTTGAACAGGCAGGGGGATATTACGACCCGAAGGCAGGCAAGCTCTTTCTGATAAAGGGCTACGACCCTTTGATCGAGCGGATAATCGTCATCCACGAGCTCGTCCACGCCCTGCAGGACCAGACAATAAGCCTGAAAGAACTCGAGGAGAAAACAAAGGACAACGACGATCTCGCCCTCGCCTGGCAATCGGTAATCGAGGGACAAGCAACAGCGGTAATGTTTGAATTCATCTCGGGAAAGAAGATCACCGAGCTACCGGACCTCTCCAGGATGAGCGCGGGGCTTCTCTCCCTCCAGTTCACCAGCTACAAGGCTTTCACCAATGCTCCCCGCTACCTGAAGCTCAGGCTCATCTTTCCCTATCTTTCTGGATGTTCTTTCATCAGGAGCTACGCCCAAAAGGAAAATAAAAGAGGGAATTGGGTTTACCTCCTGACCCATCTGCCCCCCTCAACGGAACAGATCATCCATCCGGAAAAATATGGGCTTGACCCACCAAAGATGGTGAAAAAACCAGGGCTTTCCTTTCCGCTTATCTACAGCGACACCTTAGGGGAGCTTGGGATCTACGGTGTATTATCCCAGTTTCTCCCCGAAGAAGAGGCAAGGAAGGGTTCTTCCGGCTGGGGAGGAGGAAGGTATTTCACCTACAAAACTAAGGAGGGGAAGCCATTCCTTCTCACCATCACCCTATGGGACTCCGAAAAAGAAGCAGAGGAATTCGCCTCATTATACAGGGAGGCGGTAAAAAGGAGATATCCTAAGGCGCTTCTCCTTAAAGAAACCCCTTATACCCTCTTCAAGGTGGGAGATCGGTTCACCCTTATAGAGAAAATAGGGGCTAAGGTGATAACGGTGGAACAAGCCAAGGGAACCATTATCTCCCTTATCAGGCGGAGGATCAGCTCCTCTTACAACTGAGCGAGAAAATGACCTCCGAGGAGAAACTAAAGAGGATCGCTAAAATCCTCGAGGATGAGTTCGGCATCCCGAAAAGGGAAAGAAAGGACCCCTTAGAAACGCTGATAAAAACCATCCTCTCCCAGAATACGAACGACAAGAACCGGGACACCGCTTACGAGGGGCTTAAGAAGAGGTTTCCAACCTGGAAGGAGGCAGCAGATGCTTCTCCTTTCGAGATCGCCCGCGTCATCCGCCCCGGTGGCTTACATAACCAAAAAGGGGAGAGGATAAAAAACCTCCTCTTATGGGTGAGGAAGAATTACCCCTCCTTCGATATCTCGCCCCTATGTAAGCTGAGCTTTGAGGAGCTGGAAGAGAGATTGGGAAGGCTTCCCGGTATGGGGGCGAAGACCCTCGCCATCCTGATGCTCTTTTCCTGCGGCAAGGAGGTCTTTCCCGTGGACACCCACATCAATCGGATTATGAAAAGGCTGGGCATCGTCCCTGAGCGAGCCACCGCAGAGAGGACCTTCCGTCTCCTCAAGGGAAAGATACCTGAAGGAAAATCCTACTCCCTCCATCTAAATCTCATCAACCTGGGAAGGACAATTTGCCGGGCGAAAAAGCCACTCTGCTCCCATTGCCCCATTTCCTCTTTTTGTCTATACTATCAGAGAAAAGGGAGGTGATAAGGTGAACGAGCTGAAGGCTAAGGTTATGGAAAAACGGGCGGAGAAAGCGGTTTCCGCCTTGAGAAAGAGAAACATAGATGCTCACTTCATAAAGAACAGGGAGGAGGCGCTCAAACTTATCTTAGGGATGATACCCAAGGGAGCCACCGTCGCCCTTGGAGGATCGGTCACCCTCATCGAAACCGGTCTTCTCGATCTCCTAAGAAAGAAGGAGGGGATCACCCTTCTCGACCGCTATAAGCCGGGAATATCGAAGGAAGAAGTAGCCAAGATGCGTCTTGCCGGGCTTACTGCCGATTGCTTCATCTCCGGAACCAACGCCATCACCCTCGATGGGAAGCTGGTCAACATCGATGGCATTGGCAATCGAGTGGCGGCAATGGCTTACGGTCCTGATAAGGTAATCATCATCGCCGGTTATAACAAAATAGTGAGGGATGTCGAGGAAGGGATAAGAAGGATAAAGGAGGTAGCTGCTCCCCCAAATACGGTAAGGGTAGGAGCCAATACCCCCTGTAGTAAAACTGGCTTCTGCAACGAGAGCGCCTGCTTTCCTCCAGAGCGGATCTGCAACATCACCACCATCATCGAGGGGCAAAGGGTCTCTGGGAGGATGAGCGTGGTCATCTTGGCTGAGGAGCTCGGCTTTTAAAAGGAGAGATTACCTAATGGAAGAAGAAAGAGAAAAAGCGATAAAGGAGGAGAATAAAAAGATATTCTATCTCCGGATGTTGGTCGATCTTACCACCAATATCCTCTATCAGAGCAACCTACCCCTATCTGAAGCCCTCGAATTGGTTAAAAGCACGAAGGAGGCTGCCCTGAAGCTCTTCCCGGAAAAGGAGGGAACCTACGAGATAATCTATCAGTCCCGGTTTAACCGTATCCTCAAGGAGCTTTACGGCTATCCCAAAGAAGAAGTGTAAGAAAGAATGGAGAACCAGATAAAGCTGGGGGTGATAAGTGACACCCACGGGAATGAAGAACTTCTCACCCTCGCCTCCTCTTATCTCATCGATATTGTCTCCGTCAAAAAGATATACCATCTGGGTGATAATTATTATGATGCTGATCCCCTCTTAAAAAGGGGCATAGTCCTCCTGCGGGTACCCGGTATCTTCGAGGAGGGGTATATCAGAGGAACCCTTCCCAAAATAGTGAAGGATGAGGTCCTGGGAAAGAAGATCGTCCTCGTTCATCGGCTCGAGGACTTGAAAGAAGGGGGCGATGTGATACTCTACGGTCATACCCACAACTTTGCCCTTTATGAGAAAGAAGGGAGGATATTTATCAACCCGGGGCATCTTAAGGAGAAGAGCCATAAAGGGAGGGAAGCGACCTTCGCCCTCGTAGAACTTACCTTCTCATCACTTAATGCGATCATCTATAACACCCGCTACCAAGAGGTCTTACGAAAAACCTTCTATTTTAAGCGACCTCCTCATCTATTGAAATAGAACATCAATTTTGAGTTAACCGCTGTAAAGGTGAAGACATTCTTGACTGAAGGGTAAATCTATGTTATTATGGTATGGTTTTTACTTCAGGCTCCGGCATTAAAGAGACCTCTCAAGGAAAAAGGATGAACTTCCGGGTCCTTGGCTGTTATGGCGGTAATATGCCAGGAAAATTTACCACCTCTTTCCTCCTCGATGAGGAAATAGCTATAGATGGGGGCGCCATATCATTGGCTTTGACTCTTCCGGAACAGTTAAAACTCCGTTATGTCCTCCTCACCCATACCCACATCGATCACACCTATTCTCTCCCTTTCTTCGTCGACAACATCTTCAGCCGGGCGAAAGAGAGGGGGATCAAGATAACTATCTATTCTCACAAAGCTGCCATTTCTGCTTTGAAGGAGCACTTATTCAACAACTCCTCTTGGCCCGATTTCACCCTCATCCCTGAGAAGAACCCTCTCTTAAACTTCGTCGAGATAAAAGAGAAAGAGGAGTTTCGCATCGGAGAGTTCACCGTCACGCCAATCTATGTAAACCACATCATCCCCACGATGGGTTTCTTGATAGATAAAGGGGATAAGACCGCCATCTTCGTCGGTGATACCAAAGCTACCAAGGAGATATGGAAAGAGGCAAATGGGAGAAGGAAGATAGACGTCCTCTTTATTGAAACCTCCTTCCCCAACAGACTAAAAGAGCTCGCTGATAGAAGCGGTCATCTCACCCCTATTGGGCTCGCTGCCGAGCTTGAGAAATTTCAGCATAGACCGCGGATCATCGTGTACCATCAGAAGCCGGAGTATATCAAAGAGATAGAAGAAGAGCTTTCCGCCCTCGGAAACCCGGAGCTCGAGCTTGCCCGTCAGGGGGCTACCTATCGCTTTTAGATCTTAAGAAGTCCTCCCAAAGAGAAGAAACTGGCTATCATCCCCACCATTCCGCCTCCTGCTATTATCCCCAAGATCGCTTTTTTTGAGAGGAATGTCGCCACTAAGAACTCGGAGATAAACGACGAAGCGAGATAAGGACGAACAAAGTGGTAGGAGAGGAAAAGCAAGAGAAGGGCAAACGCCCCAGCGAGAACCCCCTGAACCATACCTTCAACCACAAAGGGACCCTTGATGTAGGCGTTTGAGGCACCGACCAAGCGCATTATCTCGATCTCCTCCCTCCTTGCGTAGACGAGGAGCTTGATCACATTGGCGGTAGTGGAGATGGCAGCGAGGACAAGCACCCCGCCGAAGAAGATGCCCGCCAGTTTAAGAAGCCCAATGACCGCTTGAAGCCTCCTTATCCAGGTGAGATCACAAGCGACCTCATCCACTCCGGGAAGGCGAGAGAAGGTGCGGATGAGGTCCTCGACAAACTCCGGCTTCTGGTATTCTGGGTCTATTGCTATCTCAAAAGAGGCGGGGAAGGGAACCTTTCCCAGATCGGAAATAAGCGGAGCGAGGCTGGGGAAAAACTCCTTGAACCGGGCAAGCGCTTCCTCCTCCGAAATGAAGCGATAGCTGGCGATGATCGGGCTTCTTTTTATCCTCTCCTCGATCTTAGCGATTTTTTGCTTCTTTAGCCCCGGCTTGAGGAAGACATTCATCTGAACCTCCTTCTGCCAGCGATGGGCGATCAAGGAGAGGTTCGCATTGAGCAGGAGGAATATACCCACCACATAAAGGGAGATCGCCATAACCGAAATGGCAAGTAGATTTGCAGACTTATGTTTTACTAAACCGGCAAATCCTTCCTCGATAAAGTAAAAAAGGGCACGAAACATCATCAACCTCTATAGGGAACGAGCCG
The DNA here is from genome assembly GCA_021161905.1 of Acidobacteriota bacterium. NCBI lineage: Bacteria > Pseudomonadati > Acidobacteriota > Acidobacteriota bacterium. The sequence continues at coordinate 23,927 of JAGGZT010000056.1, forward strand.
CCCTTTATCCAGGGCGATGACCCGACGGTTGAGAAACCGAATGAGAGTGGGGTCGTGAGTGGCGACCACCACCGTGGTTCCCTTCTTGTTTACCTCGTCGAATATCCTCATAATCTCGAGGGACATCTCCGGATCGAGATTGCCCGTCGGCTCATCAGCCAGGATAAGGCTCGGGTTATTGACCAACGCCCTCGCTATCGCCACTCGCTGTTGCTCCCCCCCGGAGAGCTGAAGGGGATACGCCTTTAATCTATCCTGCATCCCCACCATCCGAAGAATATGGTAGGCGCGGTGCTTTCGTTCCTTCAAGGGGACACCGAGCACCTTGAGGACAAAGGTAACATTATCGAAAACCGTCTTGTGGGGAAGGAGCTTGAAATCCTGAAACACTATCCCCATCTCCCGCCTGAGGAAAGGGACCTTTCTATTCGGGATCGAGGCTAAATTCCTCCCCGAAACCAGGATCTGCCCCTGGGTAGGGAGTATCTCCCGATACACCAAGCGGAGGAATGTCGTCTTTCCCGCCCCACTCGGTCCGGTTAGGAAAACGAACTCTCCCTTTTCTATGTGGACATTTATATCCCTAAGGGCAGGGGTCTTCCCATAACTCTTATAGACATGAAACATCTGGATCATCGGAACTCACCCCAGTCGCCTGAGGTTTCCTCCTCGTCAAGCCGACGAAGGAGCTCCTTAGCCCTCGCCCTCTTTCTCAAATAGGCGATGAGGAACAGGAGAGTAATAAGAGAGAAAATACCGAAAGCGCTCGTCACCGTAGGCATCCATTTATACCAGAAATTAAGGCTCAAAAGCCATCGCTCCTCAAACCTCTCGGGCGTCTCCCCGAAAGCGCGGTAAAAGGCAGTCCTAAAATCGTCCCCTTCCTTGAGATAGCGGAGAACCCTCCTTATTCCCTCCTCACCCTTCTTGTCTCTAAGATAGAGGAAGAAACTGAGCGCCTCAGTATAAGCGAGCCTCGCCCGCTGATAGTCCTCGGGAAAGGAAGCCTTGAGCTCTCCTAAGGGGATGAGCGAGTGGAAGATCAGCGCCCGGGAGAGAAGATAGCCGTCGTCAAAGCTCCACTCCTTAGCCTGCCACATCGCTACCGCTTCGTTGAACCAGGTAGGAAGGGAATAATAGTTCGCCCCGAGATATTGATAAAGGAGGAGGTGGGTAAGCTCATGGCGGAAGATGACGATGAGCCCCTTATGCTCCAGATCGGAAAAGGAGGCGGTGCGGATGACGATCAGGTTCTGACCCAGCGAGGCGAAACCCGCTGCCCAGCCGGGAACCCCTATCCTCTCCTCCCGTCCCTTGTCCTCAGCGAAAGGAGGGAGGATCAATACCCGAACCTTGCCTGGAGGTAGGGCTCTCATCCCTATTCCTCCAGCGATCTTCTTCAGGATGGGGATCGACTCCTGCTCCAAGGTTCTTTCTGCCAACTTGCATTCCTCGGGATAACGGAAGATAAAATAGACGTTCTCCCTTTGCGCTAAGTTTCCACCCTGAATAAGGGCAAAAAAAGCGACTATGAAGAAAACCACCTTGTCCCTTTTACGAGGGCTCCCTTTTCTTAAGCTCTTCCTCAAGGAGCCTGTTCACTATCTCCGGATTTGCCTTCCCCCGTGATCTCTTCATCACCTCGCCGATGAAGAAGCCGAAGAGGCCCCTCTTCCCCCTGTGGTAGCGGGTTACATTCTCCTCATTCGCCTCGAGCACCTCGACGACCATCTTCCTTATTTCATCAGGATCGTTAACCTGAACCCACCCCTTCTCCCTTACTATCTCCTCCGGGGAGCGTCCCGTCTTATACATCTCGGAAAAGAGGCTCTTTGCGATCTTCCCGCTTATCACCTTCTTATCGATGAGCCTTATCATCTCTGCCAAATGAGCCGGGGTGATGGGGCACTCCTTGATATCGATCTCATCCCGCTTGAGCTCCCGTAATATCTCCCCCATTATCCAGTTAGACGATGCCTTTGGGTTTCCAGAGAGCTTAGCGCATTCCTCGAAGTAATCAGCCACTCCCTTATCTACGGTGAGAACCCCAGCATCGTAGGCTGGAAGGTGATACTCCTTGATGAACCGCTCCCTTTTCGCCAGCGGGAGCTCAGGGATCGTCCGCTCAATCTCCTTGATCCATTCTCCGCTCACCGATAAGGGGAGAAGGTCTGGTTCCGGGAAGTAACGGTAATCGGGTGACTCCTCCTTGGTGCGCATAGGACGGGTCTCCTCGCGATCAGCGTCCCAGAGCCTCGTCTCCTGCACCACCTTTCCCCCCTGAGAGAGGATTTTTCCTTGCCTTTCTATCTCGTAGGCTAACGCTTTTTCCACCCCATGGAACGAGTTCAGGTTCTTAATCTCGGTCTTGGTCCCCTTCCCCTTTGATCCCTTTGGGCGAAGGGAGATATTGGCATCACAACGGAGACTGCCCTCCTCCATATTGCAGTCCGATACCCCAAGGTATTCGAGGATCATCTTGAGCTCCCTTAGGTAACGATACGCCTCCTTCGGGGAGCTCATCTCCGGTTTGCTCACGATCTCGATCAGGGGAACACCCGAGCGATTGAAATCGACATAACTCTTACTCCCGCAATCAGGGAAACCCTCGTGCACCAACTTTCCCGCATCCTCCTCAAGATGGAGTCGTTCCACCCCGATCCTCTTCTTCCCATCCTCCGTCTCTATCTCGATATAACCGTCCACAGCCAGGGGGCGATCGTACTGGGATATCTGATATCCTTTGGGGAGATCGGGGTAGAAGTAATTCTTCCGGGCAAAGATCGAGCGCTCATTTATCTGGCAATTTAAGGCTAACCCCGCCTTTATCGCGTATTCCACCGCCTTCTTATTGAGAACGGGGAGCACCCCGGGCATCCCCAAACAAATGGGGCAGGTGTTCGTGTTCGGAGGGTCACCGAACCTGGTACTACAGCCACAGAAAAGCTTGGATTTGGTGAGAAGCTGAGCATGGACCTCAAGCCCGATTACCACTTCATATTCCATAGCTTTCCCTCCACTCGATTTAGATGGGCAACGAAAAGATTATACCAGAAAAAGATTATCCGGGGAAGGCTTCAGGAGGAAAGCTCCTCGATAATGGGGATAATCCCCTCCAGGCTATCTACCAGATAATCGTAAGGAACACCCTCAGGGACAGGCTTTCCATTGGTGAGATAGACCGTCTTTGCCCCAGCCCTCTTTCCCGCCAAGATGTCGAAGGCGTAATCCCCCACCACTAAAAGCTCCTCTGGAGGGATGCCAAGTTTCTGGCTCACTGTTATAACCGGCTCCGGGGACGGCTTCGGCTCCGCATCCTCACGGCAGATGACGACATCAAAGGCGAGGCTATACTTGGAAAGGACTATCTCGCAGGAGCGGCGGGAGTTCCTGGTGATGATCCCCGTTTTCAACCCCCGATCAGCAATAAAGAAAAGAAGTTCCCTCGCCCCCTTGTTAAGCTCTGAGTTCTCCGCTGCTTCAAGCTCGTGCCGTTCGAGTATCCCCTCTGCCCTTTTTCTCTCCTCATCCGATATACGATCGAGGTATTCGAGAATGGGTTCATCCTCTGGCATCCCGATCTCTTTCTTTATTTTTTTGAAATCAAGGCAGGGCTTAGTAATGGTCCCATCCAAGTCGAAGATTACGCCTCGAATGCCCCCCATACTACTTCTTTTCTTTCTTATCCTCTTCCTTAGGGATCTTTACCGTTATCTTCTCTTCGCCAAGGAGATGCCACTTCTTCTCCGCATCAAAGAAGATCTTCTCCGACATCCCCTTTAAATCTATCTTCCATTCGTTGTTCTCCTTAAGGAGGAGATACGGCGCCTCATAAGGGGTATTCCTTTTGAAAAGGACGATCGCCATCTTCTCCTTCACCTGGATGAAATACTCCTTGCCGGCGATGTTCTTGTACTCCTTCTTGAGGAGAGAACGGGGAGGTCTATTCCCCTGAAGCAAAGCAAGGGACTCCCGGGTAAGACATTTAAGGTAAGCCTCGACATCTCCTTTCGCTATCGCCCGCTTGTAGCGCTCAAAGGTAATGGCGGGAGAGGAAAACCCCTGACTCAAGGAAATGGCAACTGGCAGAAAAAGGGTGAAAATTACTGTTATCGTTGGTGTCGCTTTCTTCCTCATAGTGATTTTATCTTAGAATCTTTCCTCAATCGTTTCAAGAGCCTTTTATGAACCATCGCCGAAGAACCGAGAAAGGGCGGAAAGGATCTCTTTCTTACTCCCCTTTACTATACGGCAGGGGGGAAGGGAACGAAGGAAGAAAGCGCCATAACTCTTTTCCACTATCCTCCTATCCAAGATGAGGATGGCTCCACGATCGGACTTCCTCCTTATGAGCCGTCCCAGCCCCTGGCGAAATTTGATAACTGCCTGAGGAACCGAGAGCTCAAAGAAAGGGTTTCCTCCCTGGTGCTCGATATACTCTATTCGCGCCTCGAGCACCGGATCGGTGGGAACGCGGAAGGGAAGCTTGGTAAGCACTACGCAGGAAAGCGCCTCCCCAGCGACATCGACCCCCTCCCAGAAGGAATCGGTGGCAAAGAGAACCGAATGAATATCTCGCTTGAACCTCTCGAGGAGCTTATGACGGGGCTCATCCCCCTGTTTAAAGGAGACGATCCCCAATTCTGAAAGAAGAGCCTCAAGGGAGGAGAAAGAGGAAACAAGATGGGAAAAGGAGGTGAAAAGGACAAACGCTCTCCCCCGGGTTATCCTAAGCGCTTCGAGCAGGAACTCATTCACCGCCTCAAGATAACCGGGTACCTTGGGGGAGGGAATATCGACCGGGATGCCGATTATCGTCTGCTTCTCATAATCGAAAGGAGAGGGAAGAAGAAGTTCGATAACCCTCTCCCTGTTAAGGAGGTCAAGCCCCAACCGATCCTTTATGAACCCGAAGTTTCCCCCGGTGGTTAGGGTGGCTGAGGTCATTATCACCGTGCCGAATCGGCTGTAGACCGCCTCCACCATCTCCGGAGCGATAAGGAGGGGGGATGAATTCAGCTCAACTTTTCTCCTCTTCTCGGATACCACCAGCCACCGCACTCGCTCCTCATCCTGAGGGGCAAACCCCTCCTTGATGAGGAACGATGCCTCCTCTACCCTGGTAGCGAGCACCGAGAGATCGATAAGCTGATGGGAAAGCTCCTCCTTCATTTCAGGGGGAAACCGGCGACAGGACTTAGCCAACTTGGTGAGATCATTGGCAAACAGGTTGAGCTTGAGGGAAAGTTCCTCCACCTTCTCTGAAGCGATCCTCCGGAAGCGCTCCTTCGAGGCGATCTTCTCGGTGATCCGAAGCTTCCTCTCCTCACCTCCTTCATCCTTCGCCTCCTCGCGGACGAATGATGCGATCTCATCGAAGACCGAATCAGCAAAATCGATGAGGGAGGAGACGGTGGGGATGAGCTTCTCATCTATCCTCCTTACGATCGCCTCCCCCCCATCAAAGGCGAATCCTGACCCGAGCTTTATGATCTTCCCCCGGAGGAAAGGAAGAACCCCCTTCCCTTCCTTCTTTGGGTGGTAGAGCTTGAGGAGGAGTCTTCGCAACCCTGCCCTGGTGATCCTCGTCCCGAAATAGGAGGTGGCGATATCCTCCAGGTTGTGCGCCTCATCGAGTATCAACCGGTGATAGGCGGGGAGGATGGAGAGCTCACTCCCTGCACCGATCTCCTTTCGTAAGGAAAGATCAGCGAAGAGAAGATGGTGGTTCACCACCAAGATGTCGGCAGAGGCGAGTCTCCTCCGCGCCTTGTTCAGGAAACAATCGTTGAAGTAAGGGCATTTTGAGCGGAGACAATAATCGGATTCCGACTTAAGCTCATCCCACACCGATTGTTTGGGGATGAAGTTGAGATCGGCAAGATCGCCGGTGGAGGTACTCCTCGCCCAAGCTATGAGGGCATTAAGTAGCTCCTTATCCTCATCATCGGCATAGAGGGTGGGTGATTCCCGAACCGCTTCAAGCTTTCTCAGGCAGAGGTAATTCCCCCGCCCCTTGGCGAGCAGAGCGGTAAACTTTATGGGTAGCGTTTCCCCAAGCAGAGGGATATCCTTATGGATGAGCTGTTCCTGAAGGTTGATCGTATTGGTGGAAATGACCACCCGTTCCTCGTTAGTCTTTGCCCAGTATATCGCCGGGATGAGATAGGCGAGCGTTTTCCCGGTGCCCGTTCCCGCCTCGATCAAGGCGATCTTATCCTCGTTGAAGGCAGATATCACCGCTCGCATCATCGCAAGCTGTTCCTCCCTTTCCTCGTATGAGGGGAGAAGCTTGGCGATCGGTCCTCCGGGAAGAAGGAGCTTTGATAGCTCTTCGAAAGAAAGGGGAGTTTTCTCCTTCCTCTCAAAAGGTTCAACCACCACATAAACCTGGGAAAGCTCGTTGTTTACGATAAAGCACCCTACCCCATTGGCACCGAAGCGAGCAGCAAGGGTGAGATCGGCATCGGATGGAGAAAGAACCCCTGAGGGGTGGTTGTGGATGATCACATCGCCGGGCTCAGCCAGCTGAGAGATGGCGGGAACCGCGTCTTCGCTCCCCCGGGCTAAGGGGATTACCTCCACCACCCGTTTTTTCTCATCGGTCCTGCCCAAAAAGAAAACCTCCCGCCCCTCTGCCTCTGCTATCTCCTTCCTCATCCTCGTCCGTGCTTCATCACTTATTAGTTCGCTTAGCCTCCTCATCTTACCCCCTTGGAAAGGAGAAAGCCTACGGCATAAAGAAGCCCCACTGAAAGGTAGAGGAGCATCATCCCTCGATTGGCAGGAAGGAGCCTCTCCCCATCCTCGTAGTTGAGGAGCGTATGTCTAACCACGAAAAAAGCCAGGGGAAGGGGTATTAGGGCGAGAAGCGTCTTCTTGGGGAATAAACCAAGAAAATGGAAAAGGATGATGAGGAAAAAGGCAAAAGCTATAAGGATCGAAAAGAGGATCGCCCCTCCCCTCTTCCCTAACCGAACCACCAAGTTCCTCTTCCCCACCCTATTATCCCCTTCATAATCTGGTATCTCGTTTATCATAAGAAGGGCGGTAATGAGGAGGGAAACCGGTAGTGAGGCGTAAAGGGGGGAAACTTTAACCTCCCCGGCAAATAGATAATATGAGCCGAGAACGATGAGAACGCCAAAGACTACCCCCACAGCGAGCTCCCCCAAACCACGCGAAGCCAGCTTGATCGGAGGAGCGGTATAAAAGAAACCTATAAAAGCCCCGCTCACTCCGAGGAGAAAAACCGGGAGCCCACAGGTGAAGGTGAGATACCCTCCCACAATAAGGGCAACGGCGAACGAGGTAAAACTTATCAGGAGCACCTTCTTAGGAGAGATCAACCCCTCCTTTATCAGACTGCTTCCGCCGTAAAGATCGGTCTCTTCCCTCTTTTCCTTGAGGTCAGCACCGCTTAGGTAATCATAGTACTCATTGGCGCTATTTGCTCCGCCGTGAAGGGCGATCAACCCGAGAATAAGAAGCAGGAAACGCCTCGAACTGAAAGGAAACCCCATAAAGAGGGCTACCGCGGTCCCGAGGATGGCAGGAACGATTACCGCGATGAAAAAGGGGGCTCTTAATACCCGAAGGATGAGAAGCATAAAACCCTGCCTCCTATTATTTATACTCAACCATCAGAGATTATATCTCCATCCCCTTTTCTCCTCAACATAGAAGAAAAAGCGGCTCTTTATGTTCAGAAAATACCAGAACCAAACGAGTAAGAAAAAAACCTACCTGTTGACAAATGCTGAAAATGACCAATATAATTAATAAACCGAAAAAAGGCAAGAAGGTGAAGAAATGGATGAGTTATACCTCTTTAGACGGGAATTCCCGGTAATAGCTCGGTGGTACTACTTCAACCACGCAGCGGTATCCCCCCTTCCCACCAGAGCGAGAGAGAGGATGGAGAAGCATCTCGAGGAGGCAAACCTCAATGGCGCGGTCAACTGGAGAAAATGGGAAGAGATGGTGGAGAAAACAAGGGCACTCGCCGCCAAACTGCTGAATGCCTCCTCCTCGGAGATCGCCTTCGTCAAGAACACCTCAGAGGGGCTCAACTTCGTAGCCCAGGGGATAGATTGGGAGGAGGGGGATAATATCGTCGTTCCAAGGATGGAATTTCCCGCCAATCGCTATCCCTGGATGAATCTGGAGGATAAGGGGGTAGAGGTTCGGTTTCTCCCTGGGGAGAGGATCACCGTCGATGACATCGCCCGGGCTATCGACCCCCGGACCAGGCTCGTCGCCATCAGCTTCGTTCAATACCAAAACGGCTTCCGCGCTCCCTTGGCAGAGATATCGAAGCTCTGTCGGGAGAAGGGTATCCTCCTCGCGGTGGACGCCATCCAGGGTTTAGGGGCGCTCAAGCTCGATCTCTCTGAGACACCGATCGATTTCCTCTCCGCCGATGCCCATAAGTGGCTGCTCGGTCCCGAGGGAATCGGGATATTCTACTGTGCAAAAAGAGCCCTCGATAAGATCAAGGTCCGCTTAGTGGGTTGGATGAGTGTGGAGGACTATTTCAACTTCTCCTCCTTCGAGATGAAACTTCACAATAACGCCCGACGATTCGAATGCGGAACCCCAAACCGGGTGGGGATCGCTGGCCTTTCCGCTTCGCTCGAGATCCTCCTCGAAGCGGGGATAGAGAGGATAGAGAAAAAGATAATAAGGCTCACCGATTGGCTGGTAGCAGAGCTTATGGAGCGAGGCTACCAGGTGGTAAGCCCCCGGGGCGAGGGGGAGAAGTCGGGCATCGTCTCCTTCAAAAGCCCAAAGCATAGGAGCGAGGAGATAGTCTCACTTCTCTTCGAGCACAAGGTGGTGGTTTCAGGAAGGGGCGGAGTAGTTAGGGTTTCCCCTCACTTCTACAATACGGAAAACGACCTTTCTGAACTGCTCAATAACCTACCGAGGCTCTAAGGGGAAAGCGCCATCCTCACCGCCAGCTCGGCGATCACCTCCTTGGGATCGACGAGTAGAACGGGAAGATCCTGAGGCTCGAGGGCTAACGGTACCTCGGTACAGCCCATTATTATAACCTCACTGCCTAAGGCGATGAGCTTCCTTCCTGCCTCGATAAGTAACTTCTTTGCTGGAGGGATATCACCGCTCTTCTTCACATATTGGTATATCGCCCGCATCACCAGCTCCTCCTGGGAGCGTTCGTTCGGGGTGAGGATCTCGATCCCCTTCTCCTCAAAAACGCGGTGATACACTTTGGCTCTTATCGTCCCGGTGGTGGCGAGAAGACCTACCCTCTTTATACCCGGCTTCTCCCTAAGGATGTAATCCCTCGTCTCGATGATCATATTGACGATGGGGATCGCCACCTCTTTTTCCACCTCGGGGAGGAAATGATGGGCGGTATTACAGGGGATAAGGATGAAATCAGCCCCTGCTCGCTCAAGGAGCCTTGCCCCTTCGATGAGATAGGGGACAGGGCTTTCCCCTTCTCCGACTATCGCCTCGGTCCTATCCGGTACCTGAGGATAACTGAAGATTATAGTGGGGATGTGTTCCTGATCGCGGGTGGCAGGGGTCTTGTTGATGATCGCCTGATAGAGGTCGATGGTCGCCTGCGGTCCCATCCCCCCGAGTATGCCGATCACCTTGAACCGCTTCTTCATCTATCGAGCACCGAGCGAAAGTACTTTATCGTCTCCTTAAGCCCCTTCTCCAAGGGGACCTTCGGTTCCCAGCCGAGCTCCTTTCTGGCGGTGGAGATATCCGGCTGACGGACCTTGGGATCGTCCTGAGGTAAGGGAAGGAAGCGGATCTTGCTCTTCGTCTTCGTCAACTTGATGATCACCTTGGCGAGATCGAGGATACTCATCTCATTGGGATTTCCCAAGTTCACCGGCAGATTGTAATCGGAAAACATCAACCGATAGATGCCCTCCACCATATCAGAGATATAGCAGAAACTACGGGTCTGACTTCCATCACCGAACACGGTGATCTCCTCCCCTTTGAGTGCCTGGGTGATGAAATTTGGTATCGCCCGTCCATCGTGGGTCCTCATCCTGGGACCATAGGTATTGAAGATGCGGGCGATCTTGGTATCTATCTTGTGCACTCGATGATAAGCCATAGTAAGGGCTTCAGCGAACCTCTTTGCCTCATCGTAAACGCCTCGAGGTCCAATTGGGTTGACATTTCCCCAGTAGCTCTCCGGCTGGGGATGGACCAGTGGGTCCCCATACACCTCGGAGGTGGAGGCAAGGAGGAAAACCGCTCTCTTCTTCTTGGCAAGCCCCAAGGTGTTGTGGGTGCCCAATGACCCAACCTTAAGGGTTTGAATGGGAAGCTCCAGGTAATCGAGGGGGGAGGCGGGAGAAGCGAAGTGGAGGATGTAATGGATATCCTCCTCGATCCTTATCTCTTTGGTCACATCATGCTTTATAAAAAGGAAGTTCTCCTTCCCTTCAAGATGAGAGATGTTATCGAGTGAGCCGGTAATAAGATTGTCCATACAGATGACCCGATACCCCTTCTTAAGGAGAAACTCGGCGAGATGGGACCCAAGAAATCCCGCTCCCCCGGTTATAAGAACAGTTTTACCTTCCATCGCTTTCTTCCTCAAAGTCAATAAGCATTCCTCTGACGGAAAAGGTGTAAAAAGGTCAACCAGATGATCTTCAGGTCGAAGGTGAGCGACCAGTTCTCAATGTAATAGATATCATGCTCTATCCTCTTCTTAAGGGAAGTATTCCCTCGCCACCCATTCACCTGAGCCCAACCGGTTATCCCCGACTTAACCTTGTGCCGCAACATATATTGCGGTATTCTTTCCTTGAAATCAGTGACGAACTCGGGCCTTTCCGGTCGTGGTCCCACCACGCTCATATCTCCCTTCAGGACATTGTAGAATTGGGGAAGCTCATCGAGGCTATATCTCCGTAAGAACCGCCCCACCCGGGTACATCGAGGATCGTTCTCCTTCGCCCAAACAGGACCGGTCTCTCGCTCCGCATCCTTATACATCGAACGGAATTTATACAGGGTAAATACCCTCCCGTCAAGTCCCATCCGCTTCTGCTTGTAGAACACTGGACCCTCGGAATCGATCTTTATGGCGATGGCAATTAGGGGAAGAAGAACCAGCATAATAATAAGCCCAAAGATGGCGATCACGATATCCATCGCCCGTTTGATAAGGCTTTTCCATCCTCCGAGGGGAATGGAACAGAGGTTTATTACTGGAAGCCCTCCTAACTCCTCCATCTCCGCCTTTAAGGCAATAAACTCCAAGAGATCGGGGATGAGATAGACATCGATCCCTTCCTTGTATGCTTCCTTTATCAGAGTAAGTGTCTTCTCATGGGCTCGAAGGGGCAAAGCCACATAAAGCTTATCTATCTGGTGCTTTTTGACCAACTGGGAAAATTTAGCCAACTCTCCCAAAACCGGGATATTGTGATAGGAAGTAGCTTGTTTCTTCGGATCATCATCGAGGAACCCGATCACTTTCAACCCAAGTTCATCGTGGACGAGTATCCTGTCCGCAAGGGCTCTACCCAAATCACCAGCACCGGCGATAACCACCCGCTGGAGGTAAAGCCCCTTACGCCAAGCTTCCTCCAAATGACGACGGACCGCTCGACGGAAGAGATAAAGGAAGGAAATATCGAGCACCAAGAATATCGCCAAGACGAGCTGTGATATCTCATAGCGAGGAGCAACCTCGGGCTGGTACTGGTAATAAATACGATAATAAAGGAGCAAGCCAAGCATAATCACCACTGAGGCGATCACTCCAATAGCGATGCCGAAAATATCAGCTATCTTGGTCCTCTCCCTTCGAGGTTTATAAAGCCCCTGATAGAAGAATATCAGAGGTAAAATGATCGAGATCAAAGGTAGGAATCTGAGATACTGCGAGAAGGGAGGAACTCCCTTCCATACTGGAAACAGACGAAAACGGATAAAATAAGAGGCGATAAAAGCAAAATTTGTGATCAAAAGATCGCCGGCCAATAACCCAATCTTTATCCAGGAAGGCTGGCGCCGCATTATTTCTCCCCTTCCTTTAAATGACGCTCCCACCCCTCTTTGATGAAAGTAGAAATCCCCTCCTTAAACCTCTCAGGAGAGAAACGGAGAGCGTTCTTCCTTATAACTTCTTTATTAAATCCTAACCGCTGAAATTTGTCAACTGCAGACACCATAGCGGGAACACTCTGCTCAGGGAAAAGGACGCCCGTTTCCTCGGGGATCACTGTCTCGAGTACCCCACCCTTTCCATAAGCAATCACTGGACGACCACAGGCTTGTGCCTCGAGGGGAGCAATGCCGAAATCCTCCTCCGCGGGGAAGATGAGTGCCCGACATCCCCGGTAAAGCTCCCTCAGCTTCTCATCGGACACCCTGCCCAAGAAGCGGATGTTCTCCTTAGCCATCTTTCTAAGACGACGGGATTCCGGTCCCTCACCCACTATAAGAAGTGGAAGACCAAGTTGATTGAAGGTGGCGACCGCTAAGTCAACCCGCTTATAGGGGACAAGGGCGGAGACAAGAAGGAAATAACCACCATCCTCCCCCCCAGGGGTAAAAAAATCGGTATCGACCGGGGGATGGATCACCTCTGCCTCCCTGCGGTAGTATTTCCTTATTCTCCTTTTGACATTCTTCGAAGAGGCGACAAACAGATCCACCCGCCTGCTCGAGGCGACATCCCAAGTCCTCAAGTAGTTCATAAACAGAGGAACGATCTTCCGGGAGAAAAAACCAAGTCTATCCTCTCCGAAATAGTGATGGTACTGGTCCCAGGCATACCTCATTGGAGTAAGGCAGTAGCAGATATGAAGGGAGGAAGGGGGAGAGATAATCCCCTTGGCTACGCAGTGGCTGATACTTATTATTAGATCGTACCCCCTGAGATCGAAGAGCTCCACCGCCGCCGGAAAAAGGGGGAGATAATGGCGGTAGATCCTTGAGGAAAAAGGGAGACGATCTATGAACGAGGTCTCTATCTCCATCCCCTCGATCCTCGGGGTGAGCCTACCCGCGATATAAAGCAAGGTGAAAATCTTGGCATCGGGAAAGAGTTCACAGAAAACCTCGAGCACCCGCTCCCCACCCCGCATTCCGGTGAGCCAATCGTGAATGAGTGCTACCTTCAAACCGAATAATCCCTCCGTTCCCTCCAAACGATCGCAATACCATCATCGATGATAACATAGCGGGAAAACTAACTCAACCGAAAGGAAAGAACTCAATTGCTCCATTAGGGAATAACTGATATAATCGGCTCTCGAGGAAGGGAGAAGAAGATGAGAAGGATAAAACGAGCAATCATAAGCGTAGCCAACAAAAACGAAATCATCGAGTTTGCTAAAGGGCTCTCAAACCTCGGGATAGAGTTGATTGCCACCGGCGGAACCGCAAAGCTCCTAAAGGATGCCGGTATTTCCCTTACCGAGGTTTCTAAGATAACCTCCTTCCCTGAGATCCTCGGTGGTAGGGTAAAAACGCTTCATCCGAGGATATTCGGAGGAATACTGGCAAAAAGGAGTGAAGACTCCCACCTTGCTGAGCTCGAAAAGGAGGGAATAGCTGAAATCGATATGATCGTGGTCAACCTCTATCCTTTTGCCGAGGTAGCGAAAAAGAGAGAAGCCACCTTAGAGGAACTCTTGGAGAATATCGATATCGGTGGGGTAAGCTTGATCCGGGCAGGCGCAAAGAACTTTGAGGATGTGGTGGTGATAGTCGATCCCGGGGATTATCAGCCGATCCTCGAAACGCTGAAGAAGGAGGATGGATTTATCGATATAGAAACGAGGCTCAAACTGGCTCAGAAGGCGTTCAACTACACCGCTGACTACGATGCCCTGATCGCGGAAACGATGGAACGGATCAAGATTGAGGAGGGGAAGGTTAAACTTGGTGAAAAGCCATCCTTCCCCCACACCTTGAGGCTAAGCCTCAGCCTCAAGCAAAGCCTCCGCTACGGGGAGAACCCGCACCAGCGAGCTGCCTTATACATCGAGCGAGGAGAAACACCTCCCTACTCGGTGGTAAAGGCGGAGAAACTCCAGGGGAAGGAGCTATCGTACAACAACCTGGCCGATTTCGAGGCGGCACTCCTCCTCGCCCGGGAGTTCACCGAGCCGGTGGCGGTTATCATCAAACATACCAACCCCTGTGGTGTCGCCATCGGTGATGATATCCTCACCGCTTACCGGAGGGCACGGGAGTGCGATCCGGTCTCTGCCTTCGGGAGCATCATCGCCTTCAACCGGAAGGTCGACGAGAAACTCGCGGTTGAGATCACCTCCACCTTCGTTGAGGGGGTGATCGCTCCAGAAATAACCGAGGAGGCGCGAGCCATCTTCAGCAAGAAGAAAAACCTCCGGCTCCTCAGATTACCAATGGATGACCTCGATCTGAAGGGAGATAAGGACTACAAAAGGCTCGTCGGAGGACTTCTGGTTCAGGACCGGGATGAGCTCACCTGGGACGAGGAGAAGCTCCAAGTGGTGACCAAGAGGAAACCGACCGAGAAGGAGATGAAAGCCCTCTATTTCGCCTGGCGGGTGGTAAAGCACATAAAGTCGAACGCCATCGTCTTCGCCAACGAGAAGCAGACAGTGGGAATAGGTGCAGGGCAGATGAGCCGGGTGGATTCGGTAAAGCTGGCAGCGGAAAAAGCTCGGCTTCCCCTTGAAGGCACGGTCCTCGCCTCCGATGCCTTCTTTCCTTTCAGGGACGGGGTGGATGCCGCCCATCAGGCTGGAGCAACCGCTATAGTCCAACCCGGGGGGTCAATAAGGGACGAGGAGGTCATTGCCGCTGCCGATGAGCATGGGATGGCGATGGTGCTTACCGGGATTCGCCACTTCCGCCATTAGCGCTCTCTCAGATATCAGAAGAACATCGTCGAAGTGAAAACTAAGGAAGGGGAAACTATCTAATTAAAAGCTCTACCCTGGTGGAGGCGAGCTTATCCGGTATTCCCCGAGCTTCAGGATCGGATAGAGTAAAAAGATGGCCAAGAAGGAGGGGAAGCGAGGAGATTAGCCCGCCAAACCAGCGAAGAAAGGCACGGAAGAAGCTCACCCGGTCATAGTCTTCGGACACAACCCTGATTCCAGCTATCATCCTTCCAATGGTCTGGCCCGAGGCAGAGACAAAGAACACCGAATAGACCATATTAATAAGGAGATAAAGGGCAGAAAGAGGTAGGGGCAACTTAGTAAAGAGTTCCAGGGGAGGAACGGAGGTAAGCCTCACCACCCCATAGAAGGCACCCGCAAATAAAGAAGAGCTGATGATGAAATCGATGATGGAGGCAACTATCTTCCCCCGAATTATGAGATCGCGTTCTCCTTCGGCCACCTCCTCAGGAAGGGGAGCGGAGGCGAATGATTCGTCAACTTCTTCCCCTACCTTCTCCATCTCCCCTATTGGCTGGTAGGTATCTAATGGACGATAGTCATCCTTTGGGGAGGGCTTCGGCTTAACCTCTTGAGTTATAGTAGCTTCTAAGAAAGAAGGAAGTTCACCTTCTTTCCCCTCCGCCTTTGGCTCCTCTTTTTTTTCTTCCTGTTTGTCCTCAAAGGAAAGTGGAGGAAGGGGAGGAAGTATTTCTTCCTTCTTCGTCTCCTCCTTTTCCTTCTTCTCCTTAATTTCCTCAGAAGGCGTAGAGGCTATCTTGGCCGCTTCCTCCTTTGCCCGTTTGATCTTGAACTCCTGCCACTCAGGACCAAGGGTCTTTTCAAACTCGCGCTTCCTCCTTATCTCCTCTACCCTTCGCCGTAGTTCCTCTCGCCAATCGCTCTCCTTAGCCCCGGTGGGCATCCCCTTCTCCTTCATCTTCTCTTCAATGGGATAGACAGAGCCTTTCGTCTCCCCGCCACCCTCCCCTGCCGGAGTATCGGTGGGGTTAAGCTCCATCATCATCCCGCATTTCTTGCAGAGGACCTGCCCCTCTTCATTCTCCGTACCACAATAGGGGCACCTCATTGTCGTTATCCTCCTCCCTTTATGGCTGTTTTTTATTTTAACAGGGGGCGAAGCGATGTTCAACCAAAATATTATGGTCGTAGAAGGTAGGGTATGCTATAATAAAAATAGCTTCAATCCAACAAAGAAGGAGAAAAAAATGATTAAAAAGAAGGGTATAACACTCCTTCTCGTCGCTATGTGTCTCCTTCTTCTTTTCTCCTCCATCGGCTGTAAGAAAAGAAAGGTAGAAAAAGAGTTCAACTCCATCGTTAAAGGCTTTTTCGAGGAGTACTTCAAGCTACATCCATCATTTGCAACCTGGTGTGGGGTCCATAAATATGACGCTGAGCTCGAGGACATCTCTCCCGAAAGCATCAAGAAAGAAATAGCCTGGCTCGAAGAGGTAAAGAAGAAGCTTGAAGGGTTAGACAAAGACAACCTTTCCCTCGAAAGTAGGATCGACTACGAGATATTAAAGGATCAGGTGGAGGGAAGGCTTTTCTCCCTGAAAGAACTGAGAGAAGCAACCTGGAACCCCCTTACCTACACCGGGCTTGTCGGCAATTCATTGATGGAGCTCATAAGCCGTGATTTCGCTCCGCTCGATGAACGGCTGATAAATGCCGCCTCCCGAATAAAAAAACTCCCCTTGTTTCTCGAGCATGCAAAGAGCACCCTGACCACCGCCCCTAAGGTGCACACCGAGGTGGCGATAAAACAAAACCAAGGAAATCTTGAATTGGTGACCACGGTCATCCCCGAGCTCGCCAAGAAGGCATCGCCAGATGTCCAGAAGAAAGTAAACGACGCCTCCCGGATGGCAAGGCACGCCATCATCTCCTTTGGAAAGTACTTAGAGGAAAACCTTCTAAAGAAGGCGGATAAGGACTTTAGATTAGGAGAACCCCTTTATCGGAAAAAACTCCGTTACACCCTGGGCGAAGATGTCGACCCTGATGCCCTCCTCTCCTCTGCCAAACACGAGGTGGCGAAGGTTCAGGAGGAGATGTTCGATATCGCCCTGCCCCTTTACAAGGGATATTTCCCGGAGAAGAAGCTCCCCGAGAAGATCAGCCCAAAGGTCAAAAAAGAGGTCATCCGGGCGGTCCTTGCCCAGATCGCAAAGAACCATCCTAAAAAGGAGGAATTAATAGCCAAAGTAAGGGAGTTCGCCACCGGTATTGAGGCATTCATAAAGGAGAAGGACCTCATCACCCTCGATCCCAACCAGCCCCTTATAATCAGGGCAACACCGAAATTTATGCGGGGGGTGGCGATTGCCGGGATGGAAAGCAGCGGACCATTAGAAAAAGCAAAGGTCGCCTCCTTCTTCGATGTCCAACCGATACCCGATGATTGGACAAAAGAACAGGTGGAATCCTACCTCAGAGAGTACAACAACTACGCTCTTCGGGAGCTCATCATCCACGAGGCGCTTCCAGGACACTTCGTCCAGGGCTACTATAACAAACGATGCCCCTCAATGGTGCGGAAGGTTCTCGGCAACGGGGCGATGATCGAGGGATGGGCGGTCTATGCTGAACGGATGATGATAGAAAACGGATATATGGCGAATGATCCCCGGATGCACCTCATCCAGCTCAAATGGTATCTCCGGACGATCGTCAACTCAATAATCGATCAGGGCGTTCACCTTCGGGGGATGAGCAAGGAGGAAGCTATCCGCTATATGGTGGATGAGGCGTTTCAGGAAAAGGCAGAAGCAGAGGGCAAATGGGTTCGTGCCTCCCTTACCTCGGCTCAGCTCTCCACCTATTTCTATGGAGTAAAGGAGGTGCTAAAGCTGAGGGAGGAGTATAAAAAGAAGGTCGGGGTTTCCTTCAAGGTAAAGGAGTTTAATGAAAGGCTCATCTCCTATGGCTCACCGCCGATGAAATACCTTCGAAAGTTCCTCCTCTCTGAAGGGAAGTAGTCTTAGGGGAGGTTCGGCTTAATCCGTTTTTATAAGCCGGGCTTCCTCTCTTATTGACAATGAAGAAGGGAAAAAGTTATCATTAACTCCTAATGGCTAAAGAGGAAATAAACCTTTCACAGGAGAGATGGCGTCTTTATACCGCCGCTGCCATCGCTGTTATCACCCTCATTTACTTAGGGACGAGATCCCAGGCTTACAACTTCGACGGTACGGTATTCGCTCTTTATCTCCGCTACAGCACCGCCACCGGGGATTTGATACGGGTAGTTCATCCCCATCACCTCCTCTATCAACCGCTCGCCCATCTCTTCTACCGGGCACTTGAACTCCTCTCCTATGAACCAGTGACCATCTTCGCCCTCGAGCTTATGAGCACCCTCTTTGGTCTTTTTGGATTGATCCTATCCCTCAGCCTTCTAAAGAAATTGGGCCACCCCCCGATGATTCGTTTCTTCTTCCTCCTCGTTCTCGCCTTCTCCTTCGGGTATTATCTCTTCAGCCTTGAGGCAGAGGTCTATATCATCTCTTGCTTTTTCCTCACCGCCACCTTTCTCTCCTTCATTACTGCCCTCGAGAAAAAATCAGCCCCGCTCTTGCTTCTCGCTGGTATTCTTTTTGGGCTAAGCGTTCTTGCTCATATCACTAACTTCCTTCTTCTTCCTGCCTGTCTCTATCTCTTGAAGAAAAGAGAGCCAAAATCATACCTCTGTTTCATAGGACCTGCGCTGTTACTGCCAGCCTCTGCTTACGGTATCGTCATTATGTCGAAGGGTTTCCCCAATCTGAGCGCTACTCTATCCTGGTTCTTGGGAGCAGCGGCAAACCAGATGCCAGGAACCACAATAAACCGTTGGAGTGCCTCGCCGATAAATCCCTGGATCTCCCTTAAAACCCTGGGCGAAGCGGTGGTGACTTCTAAGCTCTATCCTGAAAAATCGCTTCCTCTCTTATCCCAAATTGTCCGCTATCTCTTTCTCCTTTTCGCCTTCCTCCTCTTCCTTCTTCCCCTCTTGAGGATAAGAAAAAAGGAGAAGATATTCATCGCCAGCCTAATCTGGTTCTCCTCCTATCTCGTTTTCTTCTCCTTCTGGGATGTGGGCGCTCTCGAGTTCTTCATTGCTATCCTCATTCCATTTACCATCATCCTCTCCTTCGGGGGAAGGGAACTTCTAAAGAGCCTAAGTTTTCGGCGAGGGATAGCCCTATTTTCCCTCTTCATCGGTCTTCTCTTCTTAATAAACTTCACCTATGGGATAAAGCCGCGAACAAAAGCAGAAAATAACCTCAATTATCAGAAAGCTTTGTTTGTAAAAGAAAAAACCAAGCCGAGCGATGTGGTGGTGATCCTTGGATATCCCGGGATCGGCTTCAATTATGGTAAGATATACATTCCCTACTTTGCAGAACGGGAGGTAATCATCCTCGATTGGCTGGTGGGGAAGGGAGATGAAAAGGCGCTATCTCGATTCGAGAATCTGCTCCGGGGGAAGCTCGCCGCGGGGAAACGGGTTTTCCTCCTTTCCGAGGTGATCGATGATTGCCCGGCAAGACGGGCATTCTTAAAAAGCCATAGGATAACCAAAGAGATATTTGAGGGGTTCATCCATCGATTTGTCTTGATCCCGGAGGCGGAATTCTCACCCGATTTCCGACTTATCCGCCTCCTTCCACCACCAAATTACCTCAAGGAGAACTAAATGGGAACTAAAACATCTCTCAAACGGAATCTCGTCGAGTTCTCTCTTCTTTCCTGGTCACTTATACTATTCTTCCTCCTTCTCTTCCTCATCCCTTCGCTCAAGATAATCTTTGTAAGCCTTACATCCCTTTTTACCGCGACGGCGATCTTCCTCTCCGCCTATCTTATAGGAAGGTTCATCTTCAGATTGCTCTCTTTTCATTGCTCCTTCAGCCTGATCGAGGAAACGGTTATCTCAGTGGGGATCGGCTTGGGAGTGTGCTCTTACATCGTACTGCTTCTCGGATCTATAGGCTTTCTATCACCCTTAATCCTCTACTTACTTCTCGGCTTGGGTATAGCCTTAAATTTCCCGGAGATCCTCTCCTTCCTTAAAAGGGAGATAAAACTCGAGGAGAAAAAGGAAAAAGAACGGGTCACCACCTTCCAGTGGGTAATGCGGGTGGTGGTGGTTTCTGTCTTCATTCTCGGTTTCTTCCTCGCCCTCTCTCCTCCCAAGTTCTACGATGTTCTTGACTATCACTTCGGGGTGCCTCATCAGTACATCCTCCAGGGCAGGATCGGCTATCTCCCCTATACTGCCACATCGAACTATCCCCTATTGATTCAGATGTTATATACTCTGGCACTATTGGTTAAAGGTGGTATTGCGGGCAAGCTGGTAAACTATCTCATAGGGGCTTTCGCCATCTTCACCCTTTATGCCATCGGAAGAAGGTTCTTCAAACCACCAACACCCATTATAGGAAGCGCCATCCTCGCTTCGAGCCCCGCCTTTATTCAGCTACTCGCTGTTCCTACCTCCGACCTCGGTTTTCTCCTCTATACCCTCCTCTTCCTCCTGGTGCTCCTCATCTGGTGGGAGAAGGGTGGGCGATCTCTTCTCATCCTTGTCGGTATCCTTGCCGGGCTCTCGCTCGGCACCAAATATACTGCTGTCCTCTATACCCTGGGCTTGGGCGGAGCAATGGTGCTGATAAAGAGCACTCGCCGGGATAGATTCCACCGAGGGCTGATTCATCTTTTCATCTTCATGGTGGTAGCCATCGTGGTCTTTTCCCCTTGGCTGGTGAGAAATTATATCCATACCGGCAACCCAATCTTCCCCGCCGGAACCTCCTATTTCGGCGGAAAAAACTGGAGCCCTGCCCACGAGAAACAGCTATTGAACACCACGAGGAACAAGGTGATATCAGCAGGAAGCCCTCTATCGATACTTCTTCTCCCCTTTGACCTCACCTTACATCCAGAGAGGTTTGGCACCATTGGGGCAAATCCCGGCCTCGTATTCCTCATCTTCCTCCCCCTTCTCATCTTTCTCTATCTCAGGAAGAATTGGATCTCACCGCTCCTCGTCCTTTATGCGGGTGGTTATTTCGCCATCTGGATCTTCTCCTTCCAGCAGACGCGATTCGCCCTTCCTGCCTTTGCTGCTCTCTCTCTGGTGCTCGCCTCTCAGCTTTCGGCGGTGATGAGCTACCACTTTGGGAGGATCACTCCCTTTCTCCGCCTCCTCTTGATCGGAACGATGATCCTGGGGATACCGCTCTTCCTTTCCTCACACACCAGGGTATTCGATCCCATACCGTATATCATCGGGCTCGAGGATGAAGCTCACTACCTGGAGCGAGCTGTCTCTTCCTACCCGGCGATGCGCTATATCGACGAGAAGCTACCCAAGGAGGGAAAGGTCCTCTTCATCGGTGAGACGAGGAGTTACTATCTCAATCATCCCTTCATCTGCGTAAGCGCATATAACACCCATCCTCTAAGCAAGATCGTGCGGGAGGCGAACGGCACAAAGGAGATAGGGGAAAAACTAAAAGAGATGGGGATACGCTACCTCCTCTTCAGCCAGCAGGAGACGGCTCGGCTCGATCGCTATTTTCCCCTTCACTTCCAGTTCAATCGGTTCGACAAGATAAAGTTCACGATGTTCCTGAACGAGGGGACGACCATTCTCTTTAATAAGAACAATGTATTCGTCCTGAAGATAAAGGATTAGGGATGAAGATAAGGGCTAAGGCGCCAACGAGGATCGACCTTGCGGGTGGTACCCTCGATATCTGGCCCCTCTATCTACTCCATCCGGGCTCGATCACCATCAACCTCGCCATATCGCTTGCCACCTCGGTCGAGGTGGAAAAAAGAAGGGACGGAAGGATAATAATCATATCAAAGGATAAAGGGGAAAGGCTTGAAGCAGAGGGGGTGGATTTCCTTCCGGACGAGACCTCGCTCGATCTCCTGGTTCAGGCAGTTAAGCATATGAAGCCGAAGTCGGGGCTCACCATTACCACCCACTCGGATACACCTGAGGGCTCCGGTCTTGGTAGCTCGTCGAGCCTCCTCATCGCCCTTCTTGCTGCCCTTGAAGCGGTATCGGGCAAGAGGATGACCCCTGAAGGAAGAATAAGGCTGGCGATGAACCTCGAGGCGAGGGTGATCAGGGTCCCTACCGGATGTCAGGACTACTTTCCCGCCACCTTCGGTGGTCTTTCCGCCATCCACCTCGGTCCTGAAGGACCGGAGAGGGAAAAACTTCCTCTCCCTTCGGCTCTACCGGCACGCCTCCTCTTAGCCTATTCCGGGGTTTCCCATTTCTCCGGCTCTCCCAACTGGAGGGTAGTAAAACAAAGGATCGAAGGAAAAAACGAAATAAAAACCATCCTGGATGAACTAAGGAATATATCGCGGGAGATGTACCGGGCGCTGAAAAAGGGCGATTATAAAGCGATCCCCAAGCTATTTACCGCCGAGTTCGAACTCAGATCTTCTCTTCCCGGGAAAGCCCTTCCCAAAAGGATAAACGAGATAGTCGTCGAAGCGAAGAGGATGGGGGCAAGCGCCAAGGTGATGGGCGCAGGTGGTGGCGGGGCAATACTCTTTTTTGTCGAACGAGATAAGAAGGAGGAACTCTCCCGATTTCTCCTCACGAAGAAGCTCTCCATTCTCGCCTTCTCTCCAAGCAGGCAAGGGCTAACCGTGGAAAAGACGATGATTCCCGGCTTTGGTAAATAAACTCCTTCCCCTCTTCTAATACAAGTTATCGCGGTAATATGAAAATAAAATACAACATATAGTATTTCCCCCTTGACAAGGGGAGAAAACTCCTCTACACTAAGAATTAGCCCGCAAAGGGTTGGTCTTAAGCAGAAAATTGAAGATATCGTAGAAAAGGGGGGAGGAGGATAATGGGTCGTACTCTCGATATAAAGGAAAAAACGAAAAAGGAGACGGAATCCCTCTTCCGGGGGAAGGCGGGTCTTTCTTCCGACGAGATGAAGAGGTTCACCCCAAACGCCCTTCGGGTGCTCGCCCGAAGGTACCTAAGGCGCGACGCCAAGGGGTATCCTATCGAGACGCCTCGAGAGATGTTCCACCGGGTGGCGGAGAACATCGCCTCGGTGGAGAAACGCTACGACCCTTCAGCCGATGTAAGGGAAATCGCTAAAATCTTCTTCGACCTTATGTATAATCTCGAATTCCTCCCCAATTCCCCTACCCTGATGAACGCCGGAAGGGAGCTTCAGCAACTCTCCGCCTGCTTCGTTCTTCCGGTGGACGACTCAATGGAGTCGATATTCGATGCGATAAAACATACCGCCTTAATCCACAAAAGCGGTGGGGGGACTGGCTTTTCCTTCTCTCGGATCCGTCCCAAGAACGACTATGTGAAGAGCACCCAGGGGGTATCGAGTGGTCCCATCTCCTTTATGACCGTTCGCGATGCTGCTACCGAGACAATAAAACAGGGGGGCACGAGACGAGGTGCGAATATGGGCATCCTCCGGGTGGACCATCCCGACATCCTCGAGTTCATCACCGCCAAGGCGGAATCGGGGAGGCTCAACAACTTCAATATCTCGGTGGCAGTGACGGAGTCATTTATGAAGGCGGTATTGGCGGATAAGGAATATCCCCTGGTAAACCCGCGGACGAAAAAGGAGGTAAAGAGGCTAAAGGCGAAAGAGGTCTTCAGGAAGATCGTGGAGATGGCGTGGAGGACCGGGGACCCGGGGATAATCTTCATCGATCGGATAAACCGGGACAACCCCACCCCGGAGCTCGGCGAGATCGAGAGCACCAATCCCTGCGGGGAACAGCCACTTCTCCCCTTTGAGTCCTGCAACCTCGGCTCGATAAACCTCGCCCGGATGGTAAAGGAGGAGAAGGGGAAAACGACGATCGATTACGAAAAGCTAAGAAAAACGGTTCATCTCGCGGTCCGCTTCCTCGACGATGTGATAGATGCGAGCAGATTCCCCTTAAAGGAGATCGAGGAGATGACCAGGGGGAACCGGAAGATAGGGCTCGGGGTGATGGGCTGGGCGGATCTCTTAATAAAACTCGGTATCCCTTACAACTCCAAAGAGGCGATCGCCTTGGCGGAAAAGGTGATGGGCTTCATCGACGAGGAATCGAAGAAGGCATCCCAAGAACTCGCCAGGGAGCGCGGACCGTTCCCCAACATAGGAAAAAGCATTTACAAAGACAAAGAACCGATAAGAAACGCCACCACTACCACCATTGCCCCTACCGGGACGATAAGCATCATCGCCGGCACTTCAAGCGGTATCGAGCCTATCTTCGCCATTTCCTACATCAGGAAGAACATATTGGGCGGGGAGCGGATGGTGGAGGTTCATCCCCTATTTGAGGAGATCGCCCGGAAGCGGGGATTTTTCTCTGAGGAACTGATGGAGAAGATAGCGGAAACAGGGACTATCGCCGATCTCCCCCAAGTTCCCGACGATGTGAGGCGGATCTTCGTCACCGCCCATGAGATAAGCCCGGAATGGCATGTGGAGATGCAAGCTGCCTTCCAAAAACATACAGATAATGCGGTCTCCAAAACAATAAACTTCCCCCATACCGCTACCATCGAGGATGTGGAGCGGGCATATCTCTTAGCTTACAAAAAGGGGGTAAAGGGGATAACCATCTATCGCGACCGGAGCAAAGAGGAGCAGGTGCTCACCACCAAAAGATCGGAGGAAGAAAAGACGAGGAGAAAAAGGCTCCTCCCCCGGGAAAGACCCTATGTTACCCGGGGGGTAACCCAGAAGATAACCACCGGATGCGGAAACCTCTATGTAACCATAAACGAGGATGAAGAGGGACCCTGCGAGATATTCGCCTCAATGGGAAAATCAGGAGGATGTCCCGCTTCCCAAAACGAGGCGGTGGGAAGGCTCGTCTCCCTTGCCCTTCGCTCCGGGGTGGACATAAGGGCGATAATCGAACAACTACGGGGAATACGCTGTCCCCAGCCTCTTTGGTCCAATGGAGAGATGGTCCTCTCCTGTGCCGATGCCATCTCCCGGGCACTTGAGCGCTATTTAGAGGGGAAGGGAAGACCGGAGGAGATGGCTAAGGTCAAGCTCAAGAAGAAAAAGACAGGCACTCCGCCAACCTGTCCTGAATGCGGGGGAATGCTTGAGTTCGCCGAAGGGTGTGTTACCTGCCGTGCCTGCGGCTATACCAAATGTGAGTAAACAGCTTGATACCTTGAAAGGCTTTAATCTATAATATCTACAGGAGGTTTAATTAAAAAGATGGAAAAGGGGGATAGACTTTTCTTTCAAACTGAGGATGTTCTAATATATAATGATGATTTTTTAAATACTAATTTACTAAAAGAAAATACCATAGATTTGATAGTAACTTCTCCCCCTTATAATATTGAGGTCTGTTACCACTCTTACAACGATAGGATTTCCTATGTTGATTATCTAGATTTTACAGAAAAATGGCTTGAAAAAGCGTATAAATTATCAAAAGATGTCGGAAGACTTTGTTTAAACATCCCTTTAGACAAGAATAAGGGCGGGCAGCAGAGTGTTTATGCTGATGTTGTCACAATTGCGAAAAGAATCGGTTGGAAATACCACTCTACTATTGTGTGGAATGAACAAAACATCTCAAGAAGAACTGCCTGGGGTTCCTGGCTCAGTGCTTCGGCTCCTTATGTGATTGCACCTGTGGAAATGATTGTGGTTCTCTATAAAAAAAGATGGAAAAAACCATCTAATGGGAGGGAATCAGATATCACGAAGGAAGAATTCGTCGAATGGACAAACGGGGTATGGAGCTTTATGGGAGAAAGTAAAAAGCGAGTAGGCCATCCTGCACCTTTTCCTATTGAACTTCCAAAACGCTGTATAAAACTTTTTACTTTTAGAGGCGATATTGTCCTAGATCCTTTCCTGGGTAGTGGAACAACTTTAATAGCTTGTGCTTTGACAAAACGGAAAGGGATTGGAATAGAAATTGACAAAGAGTATTGTGAAATTGCTAAGAAAAGACTCGTAAATGAAGCAAGAATTCAGCAACTTACTTTGGAAATATAGGAAATAAATACAATGGGGGAAAAATCACGTAAAACTATTTCGGATCTTATTCTTGAATATTTCAAAAAACACCCGAGAAAAGAACTACGCCATGGGCCGGTAGTGGACTGGGTAGAGAAGGAATATCTAAAATTGTACAATAAAAAGCCCAGGGATCCTTGGCGCGAAATTCGAAGATTGTATCAAGAAGGAATTCTTATAAAAGTGAGGAAAGGCGTTTATAAATACGATCCTAACCTGACTAATAAGAGAGAACTGAATGAATTTCCGCCAGAAGTGAAAGAAAAAATATTTAAACGAGATAACTATAGATGCGTCGTTTGTGGAAGAGGAATAGAAGATGGAGTAGAAATACACGCTGACCACAAGATACCTCTTGATAAAGGCGGGACGAACAACGTGGATAACGGTCAAACTTTATGTTCGGAACACAAC
>JAGGZT010000057.1 GCA_021161905.1 Acidobacteriota bacterium
TATCCTATCAGTTAGCCCATGATTTAGTGACCTCGTTCGAGGGGGTGATAAAGAAGACGGGGACGAGTTTTGAGGCGAAGTATTTGCTGAACCTGACCCCTCTCTTTCTTGATGAGGGGGGTGTGGAACTTCCCTCGAGGCTCGACTTGAAGCTGGTTCAGGATATTCCCCTGTCTGGGGAGGGGAGATGGCAGTTCTTCCTCGTGCTCAATAACCTGCTCAATAACCAAACCCCCTGCTTCTTCACCCTCGATAGGATCATCCCCTGGGGAAAACCGAGAAGAATAAAGGGTGGGTTTCAGTGGGTATTTTAGGTAGACAAGATGGGATCGAGTAAAGGGACAAGAAAAATAAGCTCCATCGGAATAAAGAGAGGAGGTATACTTTTCATTACCCTTCTTCTCTTTGTTTTAGGGATAGTGAGCATCTACAACCGAATGACCTACCGTGAACCGACCGATGGTGCTTCTTGGATATTTGGAGAAGAGACCACTCCCACCCTTGAAGTACACCAAGGAAGCCCTGCCTTCAAAGCTGGTCTCAGAACCGGGGACAAGCTCCTTGCGGTAAAGGGAACGATCAAAGAAAAAGGAGGAACAAAGAAAGAGGTTTTCTTCAGTTCCTCACTTCCCGATAGGATCAACTACACCTTCATTAAGGAAAGGGGAAAACCGGTGATACTCGCCGAAAAACTTCCCCGTCCCGAGGACGCGAGGAAGATACTCTTCCAATTCAAGCCCGGCGATAAGGTGGAATACACCGTTTTAAGGAAAGGAAGGCTGATTCGGGCGAAGCTCACCCTGGGGGGGATACCTCTTACCAACAATAACGCCTTCTTATATCTCTCATTCGTAGGGATATCGTTCTTCGTTGTTGGGATCTCTGTCTTCCTGAGGCGGGGACCAGCCGTTCCTGGGAGCTACCACTTCTTCCTCCTATCGCTCCTTTTCTTCATTCTGTTCACCTATTCACCGACCATCTATTCTGGATGGTTGGACAAAACGATCTATTGGCTGGATGAGAGCTCTCGGCTATTTCTGCCCCCTCTTCTCCTCCACTTCTTCCTCCTCTTTCCCCAGAAACGACTCCCTTCAGAAAGAAGGAGGAGGCTTCTTCCCTTGCTCTACGCCCCAGCAATCTCTCTCTTCTTGAGCCATCTCATCCTGATGAATTTCAATCGACTCTCTAAAGGTGAATTGGTCCGGCTCAATCGCCAAATGATGGTCCTCTCCCGAGTAGAGCTGGTTCATCTTGCTCTTTTCTTCGGACTTTCCATAATTGTCCTCCTTAAAACCTTCCGCATTGCCAAGGACTTCGTGGTGAAGAAACAGGCGAAGTGGATGCTCTCCGGCATCACCGTTGGGTTTACCCCCTTCATCCTCATCTATATTCCCTCCTTCCTCCTCAACCGAGCCAGTGAGCTTGTCACCTTCTTCTCCATTATTCCTCTGGCGATCATTCCTATCTCCTTTGCTTATGCTATCATCCGCTATCGGCTTATGGATATCGAGGTGCTCCTCAAGCGGGGGATGGTATTCGGCCTTGCCATCGGATCGGTGATGGGTCTTTATCTCCTTCTTATAAGCCTTTTCTCCCGCATATTCACTGGGGTGGAGCCGGAGATCCTCTCTCTCATTACCTTCCTTACCACCCTGTTGGTAGCTATCCTGTTCGCTCCACTGAAGAGGGGGATCGAGCACTATCTCGATCGGCTATGGTACCGGGAGAAGTACGATATCAGGGCTACCCTAAGGGAGTTCACCTACGAACTGAGCTCTGAGGTAGACCTTGAGAGACTGCTCTTCCGGCTAAAAAGCAGGATCGCTGGACTCCTCGAGGTATCGTCGGTGGCGATCTTCTTAAACGATGGGGAACGATTTTCTGAGGTTCATCCTGAGGGAAAACAGGAACCTATCGTTCTCAGCAAGGAGTTCTCCCATTATCTCTCCCGAACCCTCATCGGAAGAGATTACATCCTTTTCCCTGAGCTCTCGGACGACGCGAGGTATCTGGCTGATGAGAGGAAATTAGCGGAGGAGGAGCTCCTCTACCTCGTACCCCTGACCACCAAGGGAGAGCTAATAGGAATGATCGCTTTAGGAAGGAAGGAACGAAATGACCTCTTGAGTTCAGAAGACCTTCAGCTTCTTTCCCTTATAACTACGCCGGCAGCGATGGGCATAGAGAACGCCCTCCTCTATCAAAACTTAAGACAGAAGATAAAGGAACTTTCTCAACTCAAGGAGTACCATGAGAATATCGTGGAAAGCGTGAACGCTGGCGTTCTGGTCATCGACCCCGAAGGAGAGATAGTGAGTTGGAACCGGAAGCTGAGCGAGATATATGGGCTTAGCCGTAAGGAGGTAATGGGAAAGAAGATAACCGAGATATTCCCTAAGGAGTTCCTCTCTCAAATATCTGGTTTTCTCGGCAAGAACGGATGGCGCTCTCGAGAGATAACCAACCTCTATAAACTCCGCCTCCCTACCCCAAAGGGAGAGGAGCGAACGGTGAGTGTTTCGGTAGCGCCACTTCTGAGCAAGGAACGAGATATATACGGAAAAGTTTTGATCATTGACGATATCACTGAGAGAGTGACACTGGAAGAACAACTGGCTCAATCGGAAAGACTCGCCTCTCTCGGCTTCCTGGCAGCAAGCGTTGCCCATGAGGTCAACACCCCTCTCACCGGTATTGCCAGCTATACCCAGATGTTGCTCCGTAAACTCCCACCGGATGACCCCAACACCGAGCTACTAAAGAAGATGGAAAAACAGGCATTTCGCGCCTCACAGATAGTGAACAATCTCCTCAATTTCACTCGGAGGAAGGAGCCATCGTTCCGCCCCGTGGATGTAAACCGGGTAATAACCGATACCCTATCCCTGCTTGACCATCAATTAAGAAACGCGAACATAAAGCTAAAGTTGGCTCTCAAAGAGGACATCCCTCCAACCTATGGTGACGAGGGGAAACTGCAACAGCTTTTCTTAAACCTCCTAATAAATGCCAAGGAGGCAATGCCCCGGGGAGGAGAATTGGGGATAAGTACCAACAATGTCAACTCTTCGATCATAGTCAACATCAGAGACACTGGTATGGGGATACCTGAGGAGAACCTGAATCGGATATACAAACCCTTCTTCACTACCAAGGAGAAGAAGGGAACGGGGCTTGGGCTCACCGTTTGCTATGGCATTGTTCAGGAACATCTTGGTTCGATCTCAGTGAAAAGCGCGCCTGGAAAGGGAACCAACTTCAGTATAAAATTGCCGATTTACCGGAGGAGAAATGAACAGGAAGGAGAAAATATTAATCGTAGATGACGAGCCGGATATGCAGGAAGTATTGGAGACCCTCCTCAAGTCGGAGGGTTATTTAATAGACACCGCCTCCTCCGGCAAGGAGGCGCTTTCCAAGCTATCTGAGGAGATCTACGACCTGGTCATCCTGGATGTGATGATGCCGGAGATGGACGGGATCGAGACCCTAACCAAGATAAAAGAGGAGGACCCAGAACAGGTAGTAATAATGATCACCGCCTACGCCTCGGTAGAGAACGCCATCGCTGCGATGAGGAAGGGGGCGTTCGATTATATAACGAGGCCCTTCCGCAACGAGGAGATCATCCTCACGATAAAGCGGGCGCTCGAACAGAAGAGACTTACCGAGGAAAATCGTGCCCTCCGCCGACTGCTTCGAGAAAAATATAGCTTCCATAATATCATCGGTAAGAACAAAAAGATGCTCAAGGTATTTCGCCTAATCGAGCAGGCAGCGCCATCGAAAAGCACTATCCTCATCCAAGGAGAAAGCGGTACGGGAAAGGAGTTGGTCGCGGTTGCCATCCATCAGCTCAGCCCCCGGGCGAACAAGCGGTTTGTGGTGGTCAATTCGGGGAATGTTCCCCCAGACCTCCTCGAGAGCAACCTTTTTGGCCATGTTAAAGGAGCATTCACCGGCGCAGTAACCGCCAAGAAAGGACTGTTTGAGGTGGCTAATGGGGGAAGCATCTTCTTCGACGAGATAGGGACGATAAGCCTTGAGACACAGGCGAAATTACTCCGGGTGATCCAGGAGAAGGAGTTTATGCGTCTCGGCGGGGTGGAGACGATAAAGGTTGATGTCAGGATCATTGCTGCTACCAATGTGGACCTGAAGAAGGCAGTGGAAAAGGGCGAATTCAGAGAGGACCTCTACTACCGAATAAATGTTATCACCATAGAGCTACCTCCACTCAGGGAAAGGAAGGACGATATACCGCTTCTCGTGCGTCACTTCATCGATAAATACTCCAAGGAGAACAATAAAGAACCTTGCGAGATAACCGAGCGAGCGCTTGAATGCCTAATCAACTACAATTGGCCAGGGAATGTGCGGGAGTTGGAGAATGTAATCGAACGGGCGGTAGTGCTCAACACAAAGGAGAGAATAGATATCAACCTCCTTCCGCACTACATCGTACACCCCAAGATCGAGGTGCCCATCCCCATAGATATACCACCGGAAGGGATATCCTTCAGGGAGGTGGTGGACGAGTTCAAGAAGACCCTCATAGTGAAATCCCTCCAGATGGCGGGAGGGGTGCAGAAGAAAGCAGCCGATCTCCTAAAACTCAAGCCAACCACCCTGAGCGAGATGATAAAACGCTATGGGATAACGAACGAGGAAAGCTGAGATTATTATCAGAGGATAGGAACAACCATCCCATCTTCAGCCAATATCACCTCACGGGAGAATTCCCTCTTAACCTCTCTTAGAATGGGGGAGCGATCGACAACGGGATAAAAGTGGGTAAGAAGCAGTACCTTAGCAGAAGCCTCACGGGCTATTCTACCGGCAAGGGTTGGGGTTAGATGACCTGGTTCCTTCTTTCCTTCAGGGAAGGAGCATTCAAGGACAAGGAGATCGGCTTCTTTAGCTAAACTTACTATCTCCTCACAATAATCGGTATCCCCGGAGTAGACCAGGCTTTTTCCCCTTTTATCGGTAAACCGGTAGGCAAGGCTTGAATCGGAATGGAGAACCGGACTTATCTTAAGACTGAAGTTATCAAAGGAGAGCTCTCCCCGCTCTGCCTCGATCAGCCTAATACCTACCCCTTTGGGGACGATCAATTCCTTATATATCTCTCTCAGCCCCTGCCACAACTCGGGAAGCCCAGGAGGACCGATAACAGTAAGGGTAGGAATGGAGAAAACACCGGTCCTGAGAGCGAAGAGAAGGGGCACCAGGTCAGCGATGTGGTCGGGATGGAAATGAGAATAGATGAGAAACCGCAGGGAGGCAAGAGGAAGGCCGAGTCTCCCTAACATCCGGAGGCTTCCCGAGCCAGTGTCGATCAATATCAACTCCTCTTCCACTATCAGGGCAAGCCCGGGAGAGCCCCTTCTCGGAGAAGGAAGAGCACATCCGGAGCCAAGGATATAAAGCTTCATCTCAACCTCATTGACAACCCACCCAATTTCATATTATCATCCTTTCCAACTGAGGAAAAGGGGGAATCGATGGCAAAGTGGCGACTTATATTGGCAAAGAAGGGCGGCTTCTGTATGGGGGTGAAGCGAGCGGTGGATATCGTTCTCGCAGAGGCAGAGAGAGCAGATGGGGTAATCTATACCGATGGACCCCTCATCCACAATCCCCAGGCGGTAGAGGTACTCAAAGCAAAGAGGGTATATCCCCTCTCAGACCTTGCCCAGGCAAAGGGGAAAAGGGTGATCATTAGAACCCATGGCATCAGCCCAAGGAGAAGAAAGAAGCTGGAAGAGCTCGGGGCAAACATCTGCGACGCCACCTGCCCTCGCGTCTCTCGGATACATAAGATAATAAGGGAGCATGCCGAGAAGGGATGCACCGTAGTAATCATTGGGGATAAGGGACACCCCGAGGTAGCTGGGCTCCTCGGCTCTGCCAGAGGGAGGGGAGTAGTGGTGGAAGAGGAAGCCGATTTCGCCTCCCTTCCCAATAAGGGGGAAACGAAACTCTGTATCGTCGCCCAAAGTACCCAGAGTAGGGAACGCTTCCACCACTTGGTTAAAAAAATAAAGGAGCGGTATCCAGACGCCGAGATATTCGACACCCTCTGCAACTCCACTGCCGAGAGACAGGAAGAGGTCCGTAAAATTGCGGGTGAGGCTGATGTGGTAATTGTGGTTGGGGGGAGGAACTCCGCTAATACCAAACGACTGTTCGAGATAGTAAAGGAGGAAGGAAAGCCCGCTTACCTCGTGGAGACGGAAGAGGAGATAACTGAGGCTATGGTTACTCCTTTTTCCGCGATAGGTATTGCTGCTGGAGCCTCTACCCCCAAATGGATGATCGAACGGGTGGTGAACCGAGTGCGGGAGATAAAGCTGAGGCAACTTTCTCCTCTCCTTGCTGCCTTTCTCTTCTTCCTTCGCTTCCTCACCAAGGGGAACCTTTACACCGCCATCGGAGTCTTCTTCCTCACCTATGGAAGCGCCCGCCTCTTAGGGATCGAACCATCATTCACCTCTACAGCTATCGCTTCCCTCTACATTCTCTCGATCCATCTTCTCAACTACTATACCGATCCTGAGGGGTTAAGGCTTCTGGGACAGATATCGGAGGCGAGCTATTACATCCGTTATCGCACCCCCCTCCTTGCCACCGCCCTCATCTCCGCCTTATCCTCGCTTGTCCTCGCCCTTACCAAGGGGGGGCTCACCTTCCTTCTCCTTCTTGCTGCCATCTTCCTTGGCATCCTTTACGGAATAAGAATCCTCCCCCCTTCGATAAGCCGTATCCTCAAATTTGGAAGGTTGAAGGACATCCCTACCTCTAAGGATATCTTCGCCTCCCTTGGTTGGGGAACGGTGGTGGTCCTCCTTCCAGTGATCGGAAGTAGGAATAAACTCTTCTCGCCCGCCCTTTTGTTCACCTTCCTCTATGTGGCGCTCCTTGCCGCCATTCGTTCCATTATGTTTGACATAAAAAACATCCGGGCGGACAGGATCACTGGAAGGGAAACCATACCCTCCACCATCGGGGAGAAGAAGACCAAATCGCTGCTTATCTTCCTGCTCCTACTCGCCAGCTTGGACCTTCTCCTCTACTTTGCCCTCTTTGGAAATTTCCTCGCTCTCGTTCTTCTAATCCCGTTAGGATATGCCTCCCTTTACCTATTCCTCCATCAGAGAGGGCTCCTCCGACGGGATATAGTCTTCTCCCTGGTAGTTGATGGTAAGTTCTACCTGGTGGGGATACTTGCCTATCTACTGGGCGGGGGAAGCTAAAGCTTCTTCCGTAAGGTGAGGATCATCCGCCAGGAATCCTCCGAGTTGTCCAGAGGCTGCTCTTCTCGAAAGGCACCGTTTGCCGCCACCAGCTCGAAGGATCCCTCGAATTCGAGGAAAAGGTTAAACTCCTGAAACAGAATCACCCTCACCTCTTGCTCCTCCTCGAATACCTTCTTCACCTCTCCTTCAGTAACCTCAAACCTAACCTTGTTCCGCCTTATCTGAGTAATGGGATCGGTTGCCTCCGGCTGATAATCAAAGGAGCACTCCACCGTAATATCCCCTCGCGATTCCATCCATTCCTGGGCAACCGAGGCGGAGAGATCGGAGAAATCTCGAGGATGATGAAGTTCAATGAGATAGATGCCCCCAGGAGAAAGAGCCTCAGCAACCCTTCTAAGATGGGCAACGATGTCATCGTTATCGGTGAGATAGTTGAAGGTGGTAAGCATATTTATCGCCATCCCATAGCTTCCTCGAGGGGTGAAGTTCCGCATATCATCTACCCAGAGGAGGGGAGAAAGACCTATCTCTTTGCATTTCTTGGTGCTGAAGTCGATCATCTCTGGAGAGAGATCGAACCCGTGCATCGTATATCCCCTTCGTCCAAGCTCCACAATATGCATCCCCGAGCCACAAGCTATATCGAGGATGAGGCGATTCTCGGTCTTCGCCTGCTTTTCCAACATCAACTCGATGAAATCACATTCAAGAGGTATATCCCGATATTGGAAGGCAATATCATAATAGAGAGGAAAATGGTATATATTTAGGAACTTCATTTTCTTTTAGCAGCGAACTCCATTTTATAATGAGGAAGAAGTCACTGTCAACCACTCGTTGACAAAAAAGACCGGCTATGTTAGGCTTCCCTTTCAAGGAAAGAACTATGAGGATCGAGGAGTTCGACTACCACCTCCCCCGGGAATTGATCGCCCAATTCCCCCTTGCGGAGCGGGATCGCTCCCGGATGCTCGTCCTCTCCCGGGAAAAGGGGGAAATAATCCACTCTTACTTTTACCATCTCCCTTCATTCCTTCGTGCCGGGGATCTCACCGTAGTCAATGACACTCGGGTCATCCCAGCACGGCTCATTGGAAGGAGGCGGAAAACAGGAAGCAAGGTGGAACTCCTTCTTTTGAGGGAAAAAGAGAGAAACCAGTGGATAGTCTTGGGGAAACCGGGCAAGAGGCTTAAACCGGGGGACGAAATTGTCTTCGGTGAGGGGGAGTTGATCGCCAAGGTGGTAGCCTCAGGGGAAAGGGGAGAGCGGGAGGTGATCTTCTCCTATTCCGGCGATCTCTACTCAATAATAGAGAAAATAGGACACACCCCACTTCCCCCTTATATCAAACGGGACGATCTCCCCGAGGATAGGGAACGGTACCAAACATTGTTCGCCTCCTCTCCCGGAGCGGTAGCTGCTCCTACCGCCGGTCTTCACTTCACAAAAGGAGTGGTGAATAAACTGATTGAAATGGGGGTGGAACTCGCCTCCATAACCCTCCATATCGGTCCCGGTACCTTCCGCCCCCTCACCGAGGAGGAGACGAAAAAGGGAGAACTCCCTCCTGAGTATTACCGAATATCACCTGAGACGGCAGAGAAGGTGAAGCGAGCACTTTCTCAAGGACGGAGGGTAATCGCTGTCGGCACCTCCACCGTGCGCACCCTGGAAGGGGTATTCAAAGAAAGAGGAGAAATTGTTCCTTCTTCAGGATGGTGTTCCCTCTTTATCCGCCCCGGGTTCCGCTTTGAAGTGATCTCGGGACTCCTCACCAACTTCCATATGCCGAGGTCGAGTCTCTTACTCCTTGTCGCTGCCTTTGCTGGAGGCGAACTGACGAAAAAAGCATATGAGGAAGCGGTAGCCAACAAATACCGCTTCCTCAGCTATGGCGATTGTATGCTAATCCTTTAAAACCCTACTCGAGCCAGATCAGCACCCGGTCCTTCCCATCCATTACCTTTATCAGGAGACAAGGAGGAAGATCCTCGAGTTCGTTGAGATCTATCTGGGAAAGCTGAGAGCGTACCTCAGGACCAAGATCGCCAAACTCCTCCCCCAAATCGAGCCCCTGCTCAGAAAGGCTCTTGAGAAGGGCAAGAGGGAGGGAAAACTGAACCAACTCTTCAGAGCTACCGTCATAGACGATCATCCTCATTACACTCGCCCTGCTCTCCGGGGTGATCTCCTTAACCAGCGAGGCGGTCCTCTGCTCTGCTCGGCTAAAGTATTTCTCCGCTTCTGCCGGGGAAACCTTGGTAACGAAACAACCGGGAAGGAAAAGTAATGTAATTACAATGAACGAAGATACGAGGGAAAAACCTAAGCCTTTCCTCATCTTATTCTCCTCCAATCGTTTTCATAAATATAAACGATGAGGAAGGAGGAAAGGTTTATCGCAGGTTATTGGCTATTGGCTATCGCATCTGCCAAAGATCATCTTCCCTGCAGGCGTCTGAATCACGCTGGTCACCACTATATCCACCGTCTTACCGATGTGTTTCTTCCCGTTATCCACCACTACCATAGTCCCATCATCGAGGTAAGCCACCCCCTGATTCGGTTCTTTACCTTCCTTCAGGATAAAGACCCGCATCGCCTCGCCAGGAAGAACCACCGGTTTCAAGGCGTTTGCCAATTCGTTTATATTGAGGACCTTCACCCCGCGGAGTTGAGCGATTTTGTTCAGGTTGAAATCATTGGTGATGATCTTCGCTCTCAGCTGGTGGCTCAATTCGATGAGCTTCTGATCAACCTCCCTGATATCGGGGAAATCCATCTCATAGAACTGAAGGCTCACCCCGGACATCTTCTTCAATCTCTGAAGGACATCAAGTCCCCTTCTTCCCCGGTTCCGTTTCAGGGTGTCCGAGGAATCCGCTATCTGCTGGAGCTCGCGAAGGACAAATTGGGGTACGACCAAAATTCCCTCAATAAAACCGGTCTGGCAGACATCGGCAATACGCCCATCGATGATAACGCTGGTATCCAATATCTTGAACCGGCGTTCATGATCTCTGCTCTTCCATATCGCCTTGATATCATCTATATTGAACCACTCCCCTTTCTTAGCCCCCACCATCAGCCCCACATAGCCCAATATGATGAGGAGGAAGATATGGAGGACAGAACGGGTCAAGTCGGAAAAGGGAACCCGATCCACCAAAACACCAAGGAAATAAGCGAGAGAAAGACCGATGACCAGACCGATAAGGGAAAAGGCGATCACCTTGAACGGGGTACGACGGATCTTAACATCGAGGGCAACCGCCCCACCTCCCATCGCTATCCCAATTAAAACCCCTATCTTCTCATTGAGCCCAAAGGGGGCGAAAAAATATCCCACCGCCCCACAGAGGAGAATAAAAACAACCCTGAATATGATGCCACCCATCTTCTTATCCTCAAGAAATTACCTCTCCAAAAAAAGCTTAACTTTGTAATCATATATTAATCTTTCAAAATTTACAAGCCAAATTAAAAGAGAAGCGAAATAGCTTGTGAAAGGGTGGAAACCCCGGTTAATTCTAAATCGAGCTTGGACAATCCCTCCTTAGCAGAGGGAAGGTTAACCTGGGGGAGGACCACCCGGGAGAAACCAAGGGAGGCTATCTCCTTCAACCGGCGCGATGCCTGAGCTACCCCTCTTACCTCGCCGGTCAACCCCACCTCACCAAAACAGACGAGATCAGGAGGAAGAGGTTTATTCTTCACACTCGAGGAAAGGGCTAAGGCGACGGCGAGGTCGGCTGCCGGTTCTGTCACCATCACCCCGCCTACCACATTTATGTAGATGTCGTTTGCCAATATCCGAAAGCCCATCCTCTTCTCGAGGACAGCGAGAATGAGGAAAACCCTACTGGGATCAAGTCCGACAACCATCCTCCTCGGGTTGGTGAAGACTGCCGCTGAAACAAGTGCCTGAACCTCGACCAGAAGGGGACGTGAGCCCTCTATTGAGCAAAGAATAGTGGAACCAGAGACATCGGGTTTCCGTCCAGAAAGGAAGAACTCCGAAGGCTTGGGGACAGGGATAAGCCCCCGTTCCCCCATCTCGAAGATACCAAGCTCGTTGGTGGGTCCAAACCTGTTCTTCACCGCCCGGAGGAGGCGGTGGGCATAGTATCTCTCCCCTTCAAAGTAAAGGACCGTATCCACAATGTGTTCCAGTGCCTTCGGTCCCGCTATCGTCCCTTCCTTGGTTATATGACCAATAAGAAAGATGGAAATGCCCCGCTCCTTACTCAGGAGGAGAAACCTATTCGCCGCCTCACGGATCTGGCTCACCGTGCCCGGCGGTGAATCGAAGCGAAGGGAGAATATCGTCTGGATGGAATCGATAACAACCATCCTCGGAGATAGCCGTTCTATCTCCTCCAATATCCGCTCCAAACAGGTCTCGGCAAAAAAATATAAATCACCGGGAGAGAGGGAGAGCCTTTCCCCTCTAAGCTTCACCTGCTTCTCCGATTCTTCACCCGAAACATAAAGGACTGGCGGAGAGATCCGGGACATCCTTTCCGCCACTTCAAGCATCAGGGTGGATTTCCCAATCCCGGGCTCTCCACCAATGAGGATCAAAGAACCAGGAACCAGCCCCCCACCAAGGACCCGATCGAACTCGCTTATCTCGGTTTTTATCCACTGCTCCCTCTCATCCACTATCTCCGAATACCGTTTTGGCTCACCCCCTTTAACCAAGGGAATAGGCTCTCTCCGCTCCTCAGCCACCTCTTCGAGGAAGCTATTCCACTCCCCGCATTCAGGGCATCTCCCAAGCCACTTTGGGGAGCGGTAGCCACAGCCCTGACAGATGAAGACCGTTTTTGCCAATCTTCCCCTCAGAACTTCACCCCAGCACCGAAGAAGAACTGACGGTAATCCTTGACCCAGAAATCGTCATACCCGCCGGCTAAGAAGAAGCGACGGGTAGGGAAAAACCTGGTGGTGAACCTCAGATGTGGTCCCTCATTCCTTAAGAGATCAAAGCTATCGAAGCTGAGAAGAACCCTCCCCCCAAGGGAGAGGTCGGTTCCCACTCCTATCTCCGACTCGATCAGCCCACCGCGGAGGGAAAAGGGACCAAACCTCCTACCAGCTAAAACGGAAAAGGAGAAACCTCGCTCCCTCTTTGTCCGCTCGATGGTGGTGGTAGTACTACCATCACCGCTTACGGTGTTCACCCATTCGGTGGAATGGTATCTCTTTCCTATCTCGTCATCGACCAACTCCAGCCGGACAAAGCCCTTAGCCGAACCCAACTCCAAGGTGAAGTAGTTCCTTAAACCATCATCATTGGCGAAATATAGACTACTCACTCCAAAGGAAAGGTTCACCTTTTCCATCCCGGCAAGGGTGCCCCTCACCCTCCTTATCACCTCATGGGTATCGGAGATAGTATCCTTCACCTTCTGTTTGGTATCCTCTCCCATCAAAAGCTCTCCTACAGTTCCCTCACCTTGGTTTATCTTCTTAAGAAGTTCATCCAAGGTGGCAATAAGGGAATCGAGCCGGGCGGAGAGCTTCTTCATATTCTCCACACTCTCTTGAATCTCGCTTCGGTTTTCCTCAACCGCATTCTTGAGCTCAAAGGTGAACTCCCGGAGATTAACCACTATCTCCGGTATCTGCTCCCTGAGATCGGAAGATATCATCTGGGCGTTATCAAACATCTGATCCACCTTGGGCTTATTGGTGGTGGAGAGCTCCCTTGCCAGTCTATTCAGATGATCGAAGGTCTCGAGGAAACTCTGCCACTTCTTCTTACTTTCC
Source organism: Acidobacteriota bacterium (assembly GCA_021161905.1). Taxonomy (NCBI): domain Bacteria; kingdom Pseudomonadati; phylum Acidobacteriota; species Acidobacteriota bacterium. The sequence goes on from JAGGZT010000057.1 coordinate 13,042, forward strand.
TCAGAGGCGATCAACCCCCTAATATGCCCCACCGTTTCCCCTACATCAGCAGCTATCGAATTGAGCACCGATACGATCTGATCCATCGAGGTTGGAGGCTCACCATAGATCATATCCCCATCGTTGAGATAGGGAGCATTTATGGGACCAGAGGTAATCTCTACATACTTCTCGCCGAGAAGCCCTATGGTACCCACCGCCGCTCTTGCCCCCCGGTGGATCTTCACATTCTGCTTGACGAACAGGGTCACCTCTACCCCTCGATCCGTGAGGTTCATCTTCTCCACCTCACCTATCCGATACCCAGCCAACCTCACCTCAGCACCTTCTATTAAACCGGCAACCATAGGGAACACCGTTCGCAGATGATAGCCCTTCTTCCTCATCCAGGGTAATTCCCCCGAGCGGACGAGAAGGTAAGCCAAGATAACCAAAGCCAATACTACAAAGACCCCTACTTTTAATTCTCTCTTCATCCTTCTCTCCCTAAATAATTACTCCAAGGTGGGGATTGGTCCCTCTGCTCGCCCATTAATGAACTGTTGAACCACCGGATTAGCTGAATTCCTTATCTCCTCGGGAGTCCCCTCCTCTATTATCCTACCACCGTAGAGCATCGCTATCCTATCCGCTATTTTATAGGCGCTTACCATATCGTGGGTGATAGCTACAGAGGTGACTTTAAGCTTGTTCTTAAGATCAACAATCAAGTTGTTAATCACATCCGCCATTATGGGATCAAGCCCGGTGGTCGGCTCATCGTAGAGGATTATCTTCGGTTTCATCGCGATCGCCCGGGCGAGCCCCACCCTTTTCTTCATACCTCCGGAAAGCTCCAAGGGGTAAAGTTCCTCCACATTGGACAAACCCACCATCTTCAAGCATTCCCCAACTCTATCCTTTATCTCTTCCTCGGTCATATTGGTGTGATGGCGTAAACCAAAGGCAACATTCTCGAAAACATTGAGGGAATCAAAGAGCGCTGCCCCCTGAAAGAGCATCCCGAACTTCTTCCGCACCTCGTTCAACTCCTTCTCTTTCATATTATCTATCCTCACCCCGTCTACATAGACCTCCCCTCGGTCGGGCTTCAATAACCCAATGATGTGCTTGATCAAAACCGTTTTCCCGGAACCACTTCTACCGATTACCACCACCGACTCCCCTTCAGCTACCTCAAGATTCACCCCACAAAGGACACAATTACCCCCAAAGGACTTATGGATATCAACGAGCTTTATCACTTCCTCACCCCGCTAAAATAGTATCTTCCCTAAGAAGAAGTCCAAAATGAGGATGGATAGGGAGGCGAAAACGACCGAGCGATTAGTAGCCCTCCCTACCCCTTCAGCGCCACCCTCGGAATAAAACCCACAGTAACAGGCGATGATAGTGAGCGACATCCCGAAGACACCCGCTTTGATCAATCCATTGGTGATATCGGAGATGTGGAGCATAGTAAAGGTATTTTGAATATAGACGGTAGGGTTCGTCCCGAAAAGATACACGCTAACTAAGTAACCGCCCAATATCCCCAAAGCATCGGTGTAGATGGTGAGTATAGGAAGCATAACGAGACCAGCAAGAAACCGGGGCACGATAAGGTATTTAACCGGATTGGTCGCCATAGTGGTTAGAGCGTCTATCTGCTCAGTAACCCGCATCGTCCCTATCTCAGCTGCCATCGCCGAACCCGCCCGTCCCGCCACCATCAGGGCGGTAAGCACCGGTCCCAACTCCCTGGTAACCGAGAGAGCAACCACTCCCCCAAGGATACTCTCCGCCCCGAACCGCTGAAAACTGGTGTAGGTCTGAAGAGCAAGGATCATTCCGGTAAAGGTCCCCGTGATGCTCACCACCATCATCGAATTTATACCTACCTCCTCCATTTGGGCGAATATAAGCCGTCCATAAAGGGGGGGGCGGAATATCCAGCCAATGGTATCAATGAGGAGAAGGAACAACCTCCCCATCTCCTCAAAGAAGTTGGTGATCCCTTTCATCAGACTTTACTCTTCTGTCCTCAATTCAAGGTTGTCAAACCGGGTATACTTCTCCTGAAAAGCCAACTTGAAGCTGTCGGTAGGACCGTTCCTCTGCTTGGCGATGATTATCTCCGCTATCCCCTGGTTCTCCGGGGTAGGATGATACTTCTCCTCCCGGTGGATCAGGAGGACGAGATCGGCATCTTGCTCTATCGCTCCTGACTCCCTTAGATCGGAGAGCTGTGGCCTTCTCCCTCTCTTTTCCGGATCCCGACTTAGCTGGGATACCGCAATTACCGGGATAGAAAGCTCCTTGGCAAGCCCCTTAAGCGCCCGGGAGATGGCAGATATCTCCTGATTTTTGTTCTCAAACCTGCCCGGCATTCGGAGAAGCTGGAGATAGTCGATGATGAGCAGATCCACCCCCCGTTCATGCATCAACTTCCTCGCTCTCGCTCTTAGCTCAACCATTGAGAGCCCAGCGCTGTCATCGATGAAGATATCGCACTCAGCCAGCCGACCTAAAGCGAGGGAGAGCTTATTCCATTCCTTGGCTGAGATGTAGCCGGTGCGAAGTCGGTGAGAATCCACCCGGGCGAGGGAACAAAGCATCCTGGTCACTAACTGCTCCTTGGACATCTCGAGACTGAAAATAGCTACCTTATGACCACCAGAGAGCGCCAGATGCTGAGCGATATTGAGGCAGAAGCTGGTCTTCCCCACCGAGGGTCGGGAAGCGATGATGACCAGTTCTCCGCGTTGAAACCCCGAAGTAAGCTCATTGAGCCGGAGAAAGGGAGTAGGAAGACCAGTTATCAGCTCCTTCTTTTCGTATAGCTTCTCGAGATGTCTAAAGGTCTCCTTCACCACCTCCTTGATACCCACAAAGCCACCCCCCATCTTCCCCTCGGCGATCCTGAAGATGGCTTGCTCTGCCTCGCTTATGATCTGATCCAGCTCCTCCTCTTGAGCATAACACTTCTCCACCGTTTGGAAAGAGGAGGAGATAAGCTCCCTTAGAAGGGCTTTTTCCTTTACTATGCGGGCGTAGTGGCTGATGTTGCTGGAACGGGGAACTCCGTCAACCAGGGAGGCAAGATAGGCAGGACCGCCTATCCGATCCAACTCTCCTGCATCCTTCAGCTCTTCGGTGAGGGTAACGAGATCAATGGCTCGTTTCTTCTCCCAAAGCTCCGCCATTTTGGCGAAGATCCGACGATGTGCTTCTCGATAGAAATCATCAACGCGCAATACCTCCGCCGCTTCATTGAACAGGGTTTCATCAATCAGGATCGCCCCCAACACCGAACGCTCCGCCTCTATACTATGGGGTAGGACCCTGTTCAAATGAAGCTCAGGGTTCATCTCCCTCTCCTTGGTAGGATAGCGTTTTTATAAACCAGATATAAACTTTGAGAAAACCTTAACCCTCCTTCTCCTCTACCCCTTGAGGAACTACCTCGATCTCGATCTTCTCCTCTACCTCGGTATGAAGCTTTACCCGCACCTGGTAGGTACCAACCTTCTTTATCGGTTCGTCAATCACGATCTTCCGTCGATCAAGCTCGATCCCCTTCTCCTTCAGAGCCTCCGCTATCTCCATCGAGGTAATGGAACCAAATAGGGTTCCTTCTTCACCAGCTTTTTTAACCAAGCTGAGCTTCATTCCGGAGAGCTTTTTCGCCAGCTCCTCTGCCTTGCCCTTCTCTCTACCTGCCTTACGCTCCACTCGCTTCCGCTCCTCCTCTATCTTCCTCAGGTTCGCCTCGGTGGCGGGTATCGCTAATCCCTTCGGGATAAGGTAATTTCGGGCGTATCCATCGGCTACCTCAATAGTCTCCCATCTCTCCCCAAGGGAGGAAACCCTACTCAACAGTATCACCTTCATCTTACTTCCCTCATTAGGTTATCTCCACTCCCTTACTTTAAAGGATCAATCGGCAACATAGGGGAGAAGGGCAAGCTGTCTTGCCCTTTTTATCGCCTTCGACAACTGCCTCTGATGCTTGGCACAAACTCCGGATATCCTCCGGGGAAGAATCTTTGCCCGTTCCGGAATGTAGGGGAGCAATGCCTTTACATCCTTATAATCGATATAATCTACCCCTTCTATACAAAAACGACATACCTTTCTTCTACGGAAGAGATACCTTCTTATAAATCTCTCCTTTTTCTTCTTCTCCTTAAGAGACATCTTTCTCCTCCTTTTCCTTCTCCGTCTCCGCCTTCTCTAATTCAGCAGGAGAAGCGGGGATTTCCTCCTTCTCCTCTACCCCCTTCTCCCCAGCAAGGAGTTTCGCTAACAGTTTTTTCTTCTTTATCCGCACCGTGAGATAACGGAGGACCTCCTCCTTCAGCTTGAGCTGCCTCTCTACCTTTCGGTCCACTCCGGGATCAGCCTGATAGAGGATGTAGACATAATATCCCTTCTCAAACTTCTTTATCGGATAAGCGAGGTCTCGCTCACCCCACTTTTCAACCTTCATTATCTCCCCATCCTCCCGCTCGATCAACAGGAGGATCTCCTCTATGAGGCCCTTCCTCTCCTCGTCGGAAAGGGTGGGAGCAATAATAAAGGTCGTTTCATAAACAGCCTTTTTCAACTCTTCCATCATTACCTCCTTTCGGCTTAAATAGCCCCTTCCTCATCGGGGAGGGGCAAGGAGTTTCTTATTTAAAAGAAAGAACCATACCTCGCAACGAGCATCACAACAAACAAAGTAAAAAGAGCGGTAAGCTTCATCAAATTAAGCACCGCCGGCGCTGCCACCCGAGCAAGGGGAGAACCAACGATGGCTCCGTCCGTCGCCCCCTTGAGAGAAAACTCATCCTTCTTTTCCCCTTCAGCTACCGCCTTAGCCGCCTGCTCCCAGGCTCCTCCTGAAGCGAACATCATCAGGGCGATGAGAATACCAGAAGCAAAGAGGCCAAAAAGCATCCCCCCAAGCGCACCCCTACCGAGAAGAAACCCGACCAAGGGTGGAAAGATAAGGGCGAAAACAACGGGAATAAGCGCCCTTCTTCCGGCATAGGAGGCAAGGGAAGAAACCTTAAGGGCTTTTCCCGCCTCATCACGGCGGGCAAGTCTGCTCACCCCGGAAAGGACCGAGGAGACAAAGAAAAAGCTTAAGGCACCACCAGCAAATAGCCCCACCACCACCTTGGCGCTTATCACGCTTACCGCCACCATCTGGGCGATCACCGGGTAGGCGAAAATGAGGGAGAGAACAGCTAATGAAGAGGAAAGGAAAAACCACCCCCAGCTGCCTCTGCCTCGAGGCAGACTATCCTCCACCGCCTCGACAAGCGAGATGAAAGAGAGCGAAGGGGCAAGCAGGGAAAGGGAAAGAGCGGAAAGAGCGATCCCGAAAGAGCCAGCAAGGCGATAGGAGAGATAGCCGAGAAGAGAAAGGAGCAAGATGGGATAGAAGGTGCTTCCTAAGCCCAAGGCGAACCCAGTTATGATATTGGTGGCGGAGCCGGTCCTGCTTGACTCAACAAGCTTACCAACGCTCCTTCCTCCAGTGTAGTAACGAGCAATAAAGAAGGAAATCACTCCAAAAAGAATAGCAACGAGGAGCACCAGAAAATAACTCCGGGAAAGGGAGAGATAACGACAGAGGAAGAAACCGCCGATGAGGAAGAGAAGGGGGGAGACCAAAATGTTCACTAACACCTTTCTTCGGGAGATATAGGAAAGGATAAACCCCACCACTCCGCTTCCTACCCCAAGGAGAACAAGTGAGAGGAGAAACGGAAGGAGAGAGCCTCTCGCCGGCTCTGCCAGAAGAAGAAGATAGGAAGCGGCAAAGGAAGCAAACAAGGCTTCAAACGGTTCCACCACCGTAGAGAAAGCCGATCCCCTTCGGGAAATAGAGGGGGAAAAGCCCCCGGCAAGCCTCGCCCCTTCGCTAAGAATGCCCTTTCCTATCCGGAAAAAGGAGAAAAGGAGCACCAGAGAAAGAGCCAAGACAAAAAGGAGTACCCCCTTCCCCCCAGAAAATAAGCGGAAGGTGAGAAATAGGAAAAGGAGGGAGAGGAATCCACCAACCAAAGCCAAGAAATACCCCTCCTCCACCTTATAGAGGATCCCTCTTTCCCCTATAAACAAGAAAAGTACTGCCAAAAGAACGCCTAAAAGGAAACCGAAAATCGGGGTAGCCCCTTTAGCTAAGAAGATGACGAAAGCCACTACCAGAGCAACGGGGATAGAGATGAAAAACGCCCACTTCCCCCCATTTAGAGAAGCATCAATGAAATAAGCCTCCTCCTTGATCCTCTCTCTATCCCTCAATCTAAAATAGAGGATGATCGAGGATATGAAACCCACGATACCCGATATGAGACCGATAAGGATTAAGTTAGGCATCTCTTCCTCCTTTATCTCTGCGATTGAAGATACTCATCGCTTTTGCCACCCCACAGGAGATAATGAGCTCCACTGCCTCCTTCACTTTGGGCAAAGCCTGCTCCACCAGCGACAGCTCCTCTGGGGCGAAAGGTGATAAGACGAAGGAAGAAAGGTCCTCCCCCTTTATCCTCCTTCCCCTAAGACCGAGACGAATCCGGGTGAAATCCTCTGTTCCTATCTCCTCAATAACCGAGAGAACTCCCTTATGCCCTCCTGCACCACCATTTACCTTAATCCTTACCCTACCGAGCTCTATATCGACATCATCGTGGAGGACAATAAGATCTTCCGTGGAAATCGGGTAGTCAGCAAGGACATCCGCCACCGCCCGACCACTCAGGTTCATAAAGGTAACCGGCTTAACCAACACTACCTCCTCCCCTTCCATTCTCGTCTCAGCAGCTAAATAAAAACCCCTATCTTCAGCAATCCTCACCCCGAGGATATCTGCCAGATAATCAAGAGCGATAAAACCAAAATTATGCCTTGTCCCCTGGTAAAAAACCCCAGGGTTGCCTAATCCCACTACCGCCTTCAACCTCTCTTTCCTTAGCCAAGATCATTCCTTCTCCCCCTCTTCTTCTTTCTCCTCTACCTTCTCCTCTACTTCCTTCTTCTCCTCTTCCACCGCCTCCTCAGCCTCCTCGGTCACCTCAACGGCTTCCGCTGCCACCTTAGCCGGAGCTCCAATGTGAACTACAGTGAGGGTTGGATCGCTTACTATCTCCACCTTCTCTGGAGGAGTTATATCAGAGATGTGGAGCGAGTCTCCCGTCCTCAGCTCGGTAATATCGAGCTCTATATGGTCAGGTATATCCCCAGGAAGGCATTCTATTTCCACCTCGCGGAGCAAGAACTCAACGATTCCGCCTTCTTCTTTTACCCCTTTTGCCTCGCCGGTAAGGACAATGGGAATATGGACCCGGATCCTCTTCGTCATTGAGATGCGGAGGAAATCAACATGAGCCAAGGTATCCCTTATGGGATCGACCTGATAGTCCTTTATGATTACCTTCTCCTCCTTTTTCTTTCCGATCTTCAACCGAAGAATGGTAGACTCCCCCTTTCCCGATCTTATGAGCGGAAGCACCGGCTTGGGATCGATGGCGATCGGTATGGGTTTTTTATTCTCACCATAGATGATTGCTGGTATCCGCCCGTTCCTTCTCAATCTCCGGGCAACATTCTTTCCCAGCTCTTTTCTCTCCTCAGCGGTAATCAATTTCTCTTCCATCTTCTCTCCTCTCTAAACGAATAATGAACTCACCGAATCCCCCCTATGGATCCTCCTTATCGCCTCCCCGAGTAAGGGGGCTACCGAGAGTTGAACGATCTTACCCGACGCTCTCGCCTTCTCAGAAAGGGGTATCGAATTGGTCACCACCACCTCGACTATCTCCGAGCTCTCCAGCCTATCAAGTGCCGGTCCGGAGAATACTGGATGGGTGCCATAGGCGTAAACCGCTTTTGCCCCGTTCTCCAGAAGGGCTTTCGCTGTTTTCACCATAGTACCAGCGGTATCTATCATATCATCTATTATGAACGCATTTTTACCCTCGACCTCTCCAATGATATGTAGTACCTCTGCTTGGTTTGCTCCCACCCGCCTCTTATCCGCTATAGCCAAACTTACATTAAGCCTCTTGGCAAAAGCCCTTGCTCGCTCTACCCCGCCAGCATCCGGAGAAACAAGCACCAAGGGCGAAAGCCCCTTTTTCTTGATGTAATCTATTGCCACCGGGGTAGAAAAGAGATGGTCAACCGGAATGTCGAAGAAGCCCTGGATCTGGGGGGCATGAAGATCAAGAGCAAGGATACGGTTAGCCCCCGCTGCCGAAAGAAGATCCGCCACCAACTTGGCACTAATCGGCACCCGGGGCTTGTCCTTCCTATCCTGTCTCGCATAACCGTAATAGGGGATGACCGCGGTTATCCTCCCCGCTGATGCCCGGGAAAAGGCATCGAGCATAACCAGAAGCTCCATAAGATTATGGTTCACCGGGGGGCAGGTGGGTTGAATGATGAAGACATCCTTCCCCCGTACATTCTCCATTATCTGACAATATATCTCCCCATCACTAAAGGTGGAAAGATGGAGCTCCCCTATAGGTATCCCCAAATAATCGCATATCGCCTTTGATAACTCAGGATTGGCGTTTCCAGAAAAGACCTTAAGCTCACCGTCCACCGTAAACCTCCCTGTAAATCACCACATAAATGGCTGGGGCGGGAGGATTCGAACCTCCGCACCGGGTTCCAAAGACCCGTGTCCTGCCACTAGACGACGCCCCAGCGGATACAATATGATCCCTTTTAATTATAATCCAAAAATTGATAAATTCACCACAAACCTTAACTCCGAAAATCACTTCCAATCCTTAAACATACGCTTCACATACTCATCACGCAAAAGAGGCGTCGTTAGAAAAACACGCATCCTCTCTTTAAAAAAAGCCACCGCCTCTACCGCCTCCTTCCGTTCCGAAAAAAGACCAAAAAGGGAAGGACCACTTCCCGACATCAACGCCCCCTTTGCCCCCTTCCTCCTAAGTTCCTCCTTTAAGGAAGAAAGCTCGGGGAAACTCTTTTCTACCACCCTCTCCAAATCGTTAAAGAGCAAAATCTCTTTCTTCCCCTCACCGAGAAGAAGCCCATTCATATTAATTTCTTTCCTCTTCCTTGTCAACAGCTTATCGTACTCATTGTACGCCCAAGCAGTACTAATTTCAAAATCCGGGGAAAGAAGAACAATATAAGGAAAAGGAAGGGAAAATTCCAAAGGACGAAGCTCGTCCCCTCTGCCAGACCCCAAAACCGCTCCCCCCATCAGGAAAAAAGGGGCATCCGCCCCGAGAAGACGAGCAAGGGGAAACAATTCCTCCTTCGATAACCCTACATCGAAAAGCCTGTTCATCCCAAGGAGAACCGTAGCTGCGTTACTACTTCCCCCAGCCAAACCGGCGGCAAGAGGGATCCTTTTTTTGATCTCTATCCGTACCCCCAACCTGATCCCCACCCTGTCCAAAAAGAGCTTTGCCGCCTTCACCGCCAAATTCCGCTCATCGACAGGAAGACGGGGTTCGTTTGAGGAGAACTCTATCCCTTCCTGCCTCCTCTCTATCGTGATTAGATCACAAAGGGAGATGGTCTGATAAAGGGTTCTTATCTCGTGGTAACCATCATCCCTTTTCTCGCCCACCTTTAAAAAGAGATTTATTTTAGCAAATGAGCAAAGTTCTATCCTTTTCATTCGCCCTCCCTAAAAAGAAGGGGGGTCTCACCCTTGATATGGGATAGAGGAATAAAGGTAACATCGGAAGGGAAAACGAAGGAAAAAGCATCTCCCTTAAGGAAAGAAGGATTAATGGTGATATCCTTAGCCCTCAATCTTAGGTTCAGCCCTTCATCGGGTAGTTCTATCTCGATGAGCTTTGGGAAAAGACGGAAGCCAACATTGAAGAAAGAACGATAAGAGACCGAAACCACCTTTCCCCTTTTCTCCATTTCAAGTGCTGAAAATGATGGGATGCGAGGATCAATAAAAACAGCCCCTTTGCCATCCGAAGAAGAAAGCCTAACCTCAATAAGACCCTTCCCCTCGTCGAAACGGGGTGAGGAAAACCGATATCCAGCATCAGGAACAAGAGCACCAAGAACGACCGCCACCACTTCGGAGGGGGAAAGATTTACCCCAATGAGGCGGAAGAGCGTCTCTGAAGTAGCGGGAGCGGTTACAACCTTTTTGTCCTTTATATAGTAGAGATAGACCTTATCCTTATTCATCAAGAAAAGAAGGGAGGTTCCCCCAAATGGTCCTCCAAGCTCAAGCCGGAGCAAAGAATCCCTCTTTGCGAGAAGCGTCCCCTCCGCTTTGTGCCTTTTTCCCCTCACATTTAAGAGAAAGGTAAACCGCCCACCAAGAGAGTGAACCTCAGCCACCTTCTCCTGCACCTCCCTCACGAAGGAGGAGGGATTGCTCCTCGCCCGTCGGTAAAGCTCAGGAGAGAGCCGTGGCTTGGGGGCACAAGAGAAAAGAGAGAAAACAAGAAGAGAAAGAAAGAATACTCGGAGGAGTAAACCCTTTTTCATCTCTTCCTCTTGAGGAGCCTTTCTACCTTCTTTATTTTTTTCTTAAGCCTCTTCTCGTCCTCCACCTTAAGGGAAAGCGCTTTTTTGTAATTGGAAAGGGCATCCTGGTACCGTTTAAGTCTTAAGTAGAGATCGCCCAGGTGCTCCTTTATCTCCCCAGAGGTGGGCTCTTTCCGTGATGCTGCCTCAAGATATTTTTTGGCGAGCTCGATCTTCCTCTGTCTAAAGTAAGCCCAGCCCAAACTATCGAGATAGGAACCGTTAGCGGGCTCGATAGCAAGAGCCCGCTTTATGTAGGATATCGCCTCCCTTAGCCTTATTCCTCTATCAGCGAGCATATATCCAAGATAATTTAGGGCGGAATCGTTTTCCGGATTGAGCCTGATCGCTTTCAAAAGAACCCTTTCCGCTAAGACAAACTTCCCGCTCCGCTCATACAAAGCACCAAGAAGGAAATAGAGTCTATCACTTTTGGGAAATCGTCTAAGGGATGCTCGTACCACTGGGACCCCCTTCCGATATCTCTTCCCTTCAAGATAAAGAGTGGCTAAAGTAGTATGATAGCGTAACTCATCAGGAAAATGTTCGATCAAAGACTTTACAATAGCCACCCCTTCATCGAACCTACCATCTCTCACTAAGAGGTTCGCCTTGAGGATCAAGGTGTCGGGATTTGCCTCCTTCTTGAGCTTCTCCTCGATCAAGGAGAATGCCTTCTCCTTCTCCCCGGCTTCGAAATGGCTTAAAACGATAAAGGGGAAAAGATGAGGAAGCATCTTCGAATTTTCCTTTTCCGCCGAGGAGAAAGCAGACAGCGCCTCCTTGTACCGTCCTGACCGATAATAAAGAAGTCCAAGATTGGCATAAAGAACCCCTCTGTTCTCTGCAAGGAGGGAATTTTCTCCTTCCTTAGCCTTGGCTAAAAGCTTGCTATATACCTTTATCGCACGGTCGTACTCATTTATGCTACTGAGAAAACGAGCGTAGGAGAAAAGAAGCTCTTCATCCTCCGGAGCATAGGTAAGCGCTCGGTTGAAAAGCTCTTCCGCTTTTGAAAAATCCTTTAGTTGACAAAAACACTCCGCTTCAAGGCGAAGGGCGGTTATATCATTCGGATCCTTGGAGAGCGCCTTCTCCAAAAGAGATATCGCCTCTTTGGCTTTTCCCAACTTAAGATAGGAGAAGCCAAGTCCTCGAAGAAATTCGGGCTCATCGGGCTGAAGTTTTAGTGCTCGCTCATAGGTTTCGGCTAAGCCCTGATAGTTCCGATGATAACGGTAGAGATTGATGAGGGTAACCAGAGGCCGGAGATCGAGAGGGGCTATCTCCACCGCTTTTTTAAGGCTCTCCTCCGCTTTGGCGAAGTCTTCGAGCTGGATGTAATCCTGGGCGAGAAGGAGAAAACCCTCCTCTGAGCGAGGCTCGAATTCAATATGATGAAGGAGAGCGGAGATAGACCGGTTAAACTCCTTTTTCAAGAAATAGAGCCTGCCAAGGAGAAGATAAAGCTCTCCATCCTCCGCTTTAAGTGATCTTGCCCGCTCTAAATAACGGACGGCAAGGTCGATCGTCTCCTTCCCCCCAGGCTCACCAAGAGCGAGTTGATAGTATATCTCCCCCAGCATTCGAGCGCTACTGCCGGAATTGGGATCTATTCTAAGCGCCTGATTAAGCGAATCTATCGCCTTTCCCACCTTACCCCGATAAAAATAAAGAGCAGCCATAGCTTCATAGATGGGAATAGCTGTTTTATCGATGGCGAGCGCTCGCTGGTATTCGGAAAGAGCCTTATCCCCTTCCCCTTCGAGCTCATAGAGCTTGCCCATCATAAAATGATAATAAGCCTCTCCCTTTATCTTGGTGGGAAGACGGCCTTCCTGCCAAGGAAAAAGAGAACCTGCGAAGAGAAGAATGGCAAAGAAAACTGTACTTACCCGTCTCATTCCATAAACTCCCCTTCGATTATCTCAAAAAGAGAGGAAAGGTTCAATCGACTTATCTTATGTAGCCTAAGGCACGGAGCCGTTCTATCATCTCCCGGTCAAACCGGGAACGGGCGGAGATGACTTTTTCTGGGCTTCTGGTGCCAAAGCTTCTCACCCACCTTAAGGGAAGCTCGGATAGGAAGCGGGGAGCTATAACTTCTTTAAGCACCCTCCCCTTCATTTCCTCGCTAACCGGGAAGCCAAGGAGGTAAAGGAGGGTGGGGGCGATATCGAACTCAGTGGCAGGCATTGCTCTTACTCCCTTTTTGACAACTGGTCCCTTGATCAGAAGAGCCCCCCGTCCCGATGAAAAAAGAGGAACAATGCGTCCAGGGTCGGCAACAATGACCACGATGACATCTGGAGGAAGAACGGAAACCATCTGACCAATCTCGTCATCGAGAAAACGGTAATAAGCCTCGATCAAGGAAATCCTTTCGGCAAAGGTGGACAAATCACCACTCCCTCTGGAGAACACCACTCCCCGCACAATATCAAGCCCAGGGAGGTAAAGGGCGAAGAAAAGAGGTTTCTCCTCTTGATAAAGCCTTGCCCCGACCGAAAGATAATAGCGATCTTCCCTCATTGCTTCCAAAACCACCGTTCGCTCCTTCCCGGAGAGGAAGAAAAGGGGAAATAAGCGAGTAAAGTCCTTACCCTCCTCATAAAAAAGTCTCTTAAGCTTGGGGAAAAGCTCCGCTGGAAATACCTCCTCCTCAAACCCTCCGCCAATCTTAAACTTAGGATAGGTTCTATCGGAGACGATAAAACCGGTGATGGGATAAGCGGGCCAAGAAGCCCACCAGTTGACCACTCCTACTGGGAGCTTTTTTTCTCCTATAATATCCCAGATCGCCTTCGTCTTCCTCATCCAAGCGGACACCGGCTCCTCAGCAGTCAACTTCACCCCGGGAAGAAGAGAATTTAACAGGGTATAAAGTTCCGGGAGCCCGATACCCCGTTGGAACGAGGTGCTAAGACCGGCGATCCTCTTCGCCCGAAACTCCCTTATCCCATGAGCCGATGGAGACATACCGGTAGAGATGGTGGTCCAGACCAGGGGAGGAATGCGTTCAGGAAAGGGAATAAGAGGAACCAATGAGCCCTCGTTCAAAAGGCGGGCAAAATTGGGGAGCTTCCCTTGTTTGATCAGCAACCGGAGATATCCTTCCTCCATCCCGTCTATGCCAATAACCGCCACCCGGTTCTTGGTAGGGATGATATTGAACTCCTCCCCTTTAGTGAAGGAAAGGGAGCGTTCACGAGATGTCAAGAACAGATACCCAAAGAAGAAAGCCGAAGCTAAAACCAAAACAACGAGATAACGGTAAAGGGTTCTACGCTCTCTTCCCTCAGGGGAGAGGGAGCTTTCCATCCGCCTGAGAACCGCCACACCGAGAAAGGAGACAAAACGCCCTAAGGCAAAACTAAAGAGGAGAATAAGCCCGAACACGAGGAGGACGAGGGGAAAAGACCTCATCCCGCCCAAAAAATACCCCCCCTCCCAGCGGAACCAAAGGGTAAGATAGATAAAGGAAAAGATGGAGAAAAAGAACCCCAACCGCCGGGGAATAATGAGAGGGTGAGCGAGCCTGCCTCGAAGGAGGAGGTAAAAACCAGCCACCAACAAACCGCCGAGGAATTCAAACAGGGCAAAGAGGATAAAGAATGAGACGACGAAATAGAAAGCAAGGACGAAGATATCTCGGGGATGAGAAAGAAGCTCTGGGTTGACGATCAGACTGAGTCCTGCCATCAACAAACCGATAATAAACCCTCCGATCGCAGCAACCCGTAGGCTTATCTTTAGATTGAATAAAATAAAGGAGGTCTTCGAGGTCAGGTCCTTGACAAAGTAGCGCTCAATCGGAGAATCGAGATACCCAAGCGAGCGGAGGAAGCCTCGGAGATCCTTCCCTTCTTTACCCCTTTTCCCCTCCAAGAAGAAAAACCCCTCCTTCCTCTCTTATTCTACAACTATCCCTGGCTGTTCCTCAAGGATAGAGAGGAAGGCGTTGACGATGTGAGGATCGAACTGGGTACCCGCATTGAGCTTGAGCTCCCTCTTCGCTACCTCAACCCCCTTATAGCTATAGGAATCCTTATTGGCGATGGCGTCGAATACTTCAGCAACGGCAATTATCCGAGAACCACGAGGGATTTGTACCCCTTTGAGTCCATCAGGATAGCCACTCCCATCGTAGCGCTCATGGTGATGTCTGATGAGAGGGGCGGTTTTCTTGAATAGAATGATCGGCGAAACCATCTTTTCCCCCACCACCGGATGCTCTTTTACCTTCTCCCTATCAACCACTGGCACTCGCGGGATCCTCATCATCCCGATATCGTGAAGAAGAGCGGCAAAGTAGATCAACTTTCTCTCCTCATCGCCTAAATTCAGCTTCCTGGCGATCAGAGTGGAATATTTGGCTACATTGCGCAGATGGTTCCGCCAACTAACTGCCTGCTCCGAAGCGGTTACGATAAGCTCGGTGCCATAAGTAAAGTAGTTTTGTTGTGCTTCGTAAAGCTCAGCGTTCTTTATCGATATCGCCGCTTGCCCTGCCAAGCTTTCAAGCATCTCCAGATCATCAGGGGCAAACTTCCCCTCCTCTTTATTGAGAAGCTCTATCACCCCAATAACCTTTCCCTGAAAGAGAATGGGGGCAGCGATAGCAGAACGGGTCTTAAATCCGGTTATCTCGTCGAAACTGGGATCGAACCTGGTATCGGTGGTCACATCGTTCACTATCAGGGGCTCTCCATGAAGCCCCACCCAACCAGCGATCCCCTGTCCCAATCGAAGGGCAAGCCCTTGGATCCTCTTCCCCTCTTCACCAGTTGCCACCTTGAAGAGCAGGTTTTCGCCCTCAGGATCAAGGAAGAAGATAGTACCCGCCTCGGCACCTACAATGGCAGTAGCTGCCCGCACGATCCGCTCGAGCACCACATCTAAATGATAGGCAAGGGCTAAGGACTGGGAGACGGAAAGAAGCGCCGATACCCGAGTGGCATAATCGGAAAGTCGCGAGATAGCCCCTCTTATATCTCTAAGGAGAATGATATACCCCAATACCGAAAGGAAGGTAAGAAGAACCGCCGCCGCCGGGATGCCAATATATATCATACCCCGTTCCTCAGGTGGGAGGGCGGGATATACATAAGCCACCACCACATAGGCGAGCCCAGCCAAAGGAAGGACGGAGATCAGAAAATAGATGAGCTTGAATCGATATTCCGGACTATATCCGGAAATAGAAAGACCACCCCTTTTCCCCATCAGTTTCTCCCTAAGATAAACTAAGTTTATTATATATCAAATAGAGCAAAAATTCAAGAAAGTTCTTTGATTTCGGAGGTATCAAAGCCTATCGCTGGCGGGATTCTATATAACGGGCAAGGTCAAGAAGAACCTCTGCCTTTTTGCCGAAAAAGGAAAGGGCGGTTACCGCTGCCTCAATAAGCTCATGGACTATCTTCCTCGCCTCAGAAAGCCCGCAGTAGGAAACAAAGGTGAGCTTCCCCTTATCCTTTCTCAGATCCTTTCCCACCTCTCCTTCCTCCCCTACAACATCGAGAATATCATCGGTTATCTGAAAGGCGAGGCCAAGGTTCTTGGCATAGGCGGAACAGGCGGAAAGCTCCACCGCATTTGCCCCAGAAAGAACCGCTCCTGCCTCAGCAGCAAAGATGAACAGGGAACCGGTCTTATGGCTATGGATGTACTCCAGGGTGGTAAGATCGAGCTCCTCCTCGTTCACCTTGAGATCGACCACCTGTCCCCCAATTATCCCCTTGGTGCTTATCGCCTGAGATAGCCTCTTCCCCAGCTCAATGATGAGCTTTCCCCTCACCTTGGCGAGTTCCTTCATCCGGAATATGATGTAGTAAGCCTGGTTCAAGAGAGCTATCGCCGCTAAAATAGCTATATCCTCACCAAATATAAGGTGGGCGGTGGGCTTCCCCCGGCGGGTCCTGGCGTCATCCATCGAGGGAAGATCATCGAGGATAAGGGAACAGGTGTGGATCATCTCGATGGCACAGGCTACGGGGATCACCCTCTCCAGCTCCCCCCCGAGCATCTCCGCCACCGCCAAGGAAAGGATAGGGCGAAGTCTCTTCCCAGGAAGGAAGAGGGTATAACGCATCGCCTCATGGATCACCGGGGGATACTCCTCCTCCTTGGGAAGAAGGGTAGTCAATCTCCTCTCTATCAGTCTCTTTTTCTCCTCGAGGTAGTCCTTCAAATCCATTTCTTCTAAAGAATAACACAGATCCACGCTCTCCTCAATTGTGATACCTTTTAAAATAATGGTTGATTTTCTCTCCTCACCAATTTAGAATGAGATTGAGTCTCAATTTGACGGAGAGAGATGGTGAGAAAAGAAGAGAAAGAAGAATGCCAAAAGATGTTCAGAAATTTCCTAGCCGCAAGGGGTCTAAAGATAACCCGGGAGAGGGAGAGGATCCTTTGTCAAGTGATGGAGAAAGAGGGCCACTTCCAGGTGGAAGAGCTCGCCATCGAGATGAGAGCAAAAAAGAACCCGGTCTCCCGGGCTACTATTTACCGAACACTGGAGCTCCTTACCGAAGCGGGGATACTGCGGAAAATAATTGCTGAGGGGGGAGCACAGTTCGAACTTGGCTACGGGAAGGGTTATCATGGGCATCTCATCTGCCTCTCTTGCGGCAGGATAATAGAATTCTCTCTGGAAGAACTCTCAAAGCTGGAAGAAAAAGTGGTAAAGAAAAACAGGTTCTTACCGAAAAGCAGAAACCTACTCATCTTCGGATATTGCCAAACTTGCCAGAGGAAAGGTCGGTAATGCACAGGAGAAGAAGAGGGGAAAAAGGAAGGAGGCTCATCCTGGTGGGAAACCCCAATGTGGGGAAGAGTGTCATCTTTTCCCATTTCACTGGAAGGTATGCCACCGTCTCCAACTACCCAGGCACTACCGTGGAGATATGCTCGGGGGAGATGAGGCTTAGGGGTGAGGATTACTCGGTTATCGATACCCCTGGGGTTAACAGCCTCATCCCCTCTTCTGAGGACGAACGGGTGACTCGAGATCTCCTATTGGCTGAAGGGAGGAAGGCAAGGATCATCCAGGTAGCTGACGCCAAAAACCTGAGGCGAGCTTTATTTCTATCGCTTCAGCTCGCCGAGATGGGGCTCTCCTTCATCCTCGACCTCAATATGGAGGATGAAGCCAATGCTCGTGGGGTAAAGATCGACCGGGATAAGCTTGCTCGGATACTGGGGGTCCCCATAATAACCACTATTGCCCCAAGAGGAAAGGGAGTGGTCAAGTTAAAGGAACAGATAGGCAAAGAAAGCAAACCCAAGATCACCTTCCGTTATAGCCCCCTGATCGAAGAGGGGATAAGGAGAATAACCGCCATTCTCCCTTCCCTCCCTATATCCCGCAGGGCACTTGCCCTGATGATCCTCGCTGGGGACAGAAGCCTCATTCCCTTTCTCAGGCGTTACCTGCCTCCGACTACTATCGCTAAACTGGAACGAATAAGATTCAACCTCCAAAACCATTTCCCTGCCCCCCTCCATGTGGTCATCAATCGGGAACGCCTTCTCTTCGTCGATAGGATAATAGACCAGGTGTTGATAAAAGAAAAAAGGAAGGAGCCATCCACCTTTCTAAAAAGGTTGGAAGACCTCTCAATGCGTCCCTTCCCCGGCATCCCCATCTTAGTGGGGGTTTTATTCCTTGTTTATGAGTTTGTAGGGGTTTTAGGAGCAGGCATTGTCGCCGATTTTATGGAGAAAACCTTATTTGGCAGTTGGATAAACCCTGCCTTAGCATCGTTCATATCGAAGCTAACCAGCAACAAATTCGTCTATGGAATGCTGGTGGGAAAATATGGGATGCTCACTATGGCACTTACCTACGCCTTTGGGGTAATTCTTCCCGTTATCACCTTCTTTTTCCTCACCTTCGCCATTCTTGAGGATTCAGGATATCTCCCTCGGATGGCGGTGATGAGCAACCGGGTATTTCGCTGGATGGGGCTGAACGGCAAGGCGGTCCTTCCTCTGATCCTGGGGCTCGGCTGTGATACGATGGCGACCATAACTGCTCGCACCCTCGATACAAAAAGAGAGAGGATAATCGTCACCTTCCTCCTTGCTCTGGGGATACCCTGTTCCGCTCAGCTTGGAGTAATAATGGCGCTCATTGCCCCGCTTCCTCCCTCTATATTCCTCATCTGGTTTTTCGTCGTCCTTTTAGTGATCTTCACCGCCGGCTTTTTAGCCAACAAGCTACTTCCAGGGGAACCATCCGATTTCATAATGGAACTTCCCCCGATGAGGGTCCCCTTTTTGAGAAATATAGGGGTAAAGACTTTCGCTCGGATCGAGTGGTACCTGAAGGAGGTGGTTCCCATCTTCATCATCGCCACCTTCTTCCTTTTCATTCTCGATCAACTAAAGATCCTTCCCGTTATCGAGCGGATCGCCACCCCGCTTACCGTGAGCTGGCTTCATCTCCCCCCAGAGACGGCAAAGGCGTTCATTATGGGCTTCTTCAGGCGCGATTACGGAGCAGCGGGACTTTTTTCTCTCGCTTCAGAGGGGCTCTTATCAAACCGCCAGATCCTGGTAAGCATCATCACCATAACCCTATTTGTCCCTTGTATTGCCAACTTCCTCATCATCATCAAAGAACGGGGGATAAAGACCGCTCTCGCTGTGCTTGGATTGGTGATCCCCATCGCCTTCCTCGTTGGAGGAGTGGTGGAAAGGATACTCTCCATCTTAGGGTAATGTTATGAGCGATAAAGACAAGAAGTTGATTAGATGCCCCCTTTGTGGATATCGGTTCAAACCGGAAGAGACGGGCTGTTCCTCCTGTCCCTTTGCTGGGAAATGCAAGCTTATCCTCTGTCCTAACTGCGGATATCACTTCCCTTTGGGCTCAAAACTTGCTAAGCTTTTCAGAATTAAGGAGAAGAATGAAAATGACTGATCAGGAATTGGATGAGCTCCTCGAAGCTATCTGGACCATCGAGGAGGAGGAAAAGGAAGTATCTCCGACCAATCTTAAGAAAACGGTTCATCATCTGAAGGACCTGAATGCTCTTATCCTCAACGCGGAAAGGGAAGGATTGATAGAGAAGGAGGGGTCGGTGATAGCGCTCACTAAAAAGGGAAGAAAAAGAGCGGAAAACATCATAAGAAGACATAGACTGGCGGAAAGGCTCCTCGCTGACGCCTTCGCCTTACCCAACAAAACGGTGGAAAGCACCGCCTGTGAATTCGAGCACATCCTCACTCCTGAGGTAACCGATAGCATCTGCACCTTCTTAGGTCATCCAAGAACCTGTCCCCATGGAAAACCGATACCCCCTGGAAGATGTTGCAAGCGGTTCGAGTTGACGGTGAAATCAATAGTACTACCCCTATCCGAACTCGATCCTGGGGGAGAAGGGAAGGTTCTCTTTATCGGCACCAAGGTACCCGCGAGGCTGGAAAGATTATCGGTATTGGGGCTCGTCCCTGGCTCCCTCATCCGCCTCCGTCAGAAGAAGCCCTCGGTGGTGGTGGAAATAGGAGAAACAACCATCGCTCTCGATGAAGGGATAGCCAGGGAGATCTATGTGAAAAGGGTTAAGGAGGAAGAAAGTGAGGAGAAACAAACTTGAGAAACCCCTATCCTTCGCCATCATAACTCTCCTTATCGCACTTACCTTCCCTTCCTGCAAAAACAAGCCGATTGAGCTCTCGAAGACGGAGA